>CAYWDY010000165.1:0-5648 GCA_964455985.1 uncultured Flavobacteriales bacterium | reverse complement strand
TCACCGATGCCAGCGGTTGCGTGACTTCCAGTCAGGTTACCATTACCGAACCGGCTGCAATCAATCTCATCACCAGCAGTACTCCTACCTCCTGTGGAAGTAATAACGGAACGGTCGATGTCGTAGCCAACGGCGGCAGTGGCGCTTTCGCATACGCATGGTCACCGGGTGGAGCCAACACGTCCAATGTTTCCGGATTGGCTAGTGGCAGTTATTCTGTGACTGTCACTGACGCCAGCGGATGTGTCCAGTCTGCCTCGGTGGTCGTGAATAGCTTAGGGGGCGCCTCCTTGGCCATCCAGCAGATTGTAGACGTAAGCTGTGCCGGTGGAAACAATGGTTCTGCATCCATCAACGTTTCAGGCGGTGTCGGACCTTTTACCTATGCTTGGTCTCCTTCCGGTGGAAATGGATCCACTGCCAACAATCTTGCAGCCGGCAACTACACCGTAAGTGTGACCGACGGTAGCGGTTGCAACAGCTCCCTTGCGGTAACCGTCAGGGAACCTACTGCACTGGTGATTGTGACTTCCAGTACGCCAGCCTCCTGTAACGGAGGAACAGACGGCACTGCCACTGCTATCGTATCCGGAGGTAGTCAACCTTACTCCTACTCCTGGAGTCCGATTGGTGGAAGTTCCCTTCAGGCGAACCAACTGCCTCAAGGCACTTACACCGTGTTGGTCACAGATGCTTTGGGATGTACATCAAACCAGAGCGTGATTGTCAATTCCAATTCAACGTTGGTCTGCCCTACGGTTCTCAATGATGTCACCTGCTACGGATTGTCAAATGGAAGTATCCAGATTTCTCCGAACGGCGGAACATCTCCTTACTCTTACCAGTGGACTACTCCCGGGCTTTCCGGAGCCCAGGCCACCGGTCTTCCCGGCGGATCATATCAAGTCACCGTTTCAGATGCCTTGGGATGCACGGTCACCGTGAATGCCAATATCCAAGAGCCCTTGCCTATAGTCCTTACTGCAACAGGCCCTGCTACACTTTGTGCCAATGCTTCGGGCACACTCTCGGCTACGACAAGTGGAGGCTCAGCTCCCTACTCGTATTCCTGGAGTAACGGCAACACTTCTTCTTCCTTTACGATTACCCCGGGAATTACCACTGCCTATACGGTCAACGTGATTGATGCCATGGGATGCACTACTGCAGGAGAAACCGTTTTAGTCAATGTCTTGGCTCCCTTGGCCGTAACCGCCACCGGAGGCACCACACTTTGTGCCGGCTCCAGCAGCAATGTGGCTGCCGTTGCCACCGGCGGTGATGGACAATACAATTACTCTTGGAATGGAGGTGCCTTCACCGGCTCCTCTGCCTCTGTCTCTCCCACCCAAGACAGTTTGTTCACCGTAACGGTAACGGACGGCTGCGGTCAACCAGCCAGCGAACAGGTCATGATCTACGTTGACCAACTTCCTGTCGTTGACTTTACTCCGGAATCAATCCAGGGCTGTGTTCCTGTTACTGTGAATTTCACCAACCTGACGGTAACAGCCAACGGATCAATCTACTCCTGGACGTTTGGCGATCAGCAATTCAGTAACCAAACGAATCCGACACACACCTACTCCATCCCAGGCACGTATGACGTCACCCTTGAGGTGGTTACGCCGAGCGGTTGCAGTTCCTTGTTCACGATTCCAGAAATGATCAACGTAGGTGCGCAACCCACCGCTGACTTCAGCACCTCTGCCACCAGTCTTCCTATTTCCAATGCGATCGTCACCTTCGCGAACGGAAGTATCGGCGGATCAGCATATGCTTGGAATTTCGGCGACGGTTCTGCTGTGGAAACCAGTTTCAATGCGGATCACCAGTACCAGGATACGGGCACCTACCAAGTCCAACTGATTGTAACGACGCCTTCGGGTTGTAGCGATACGGTTTACAACACGGTGTATGTATTCGAAGACTTCGCCATCTTTATCCCGAACGCCTTCACCCCGAACAACGATGGCGTGAATGAAGGCTTCAAACCTCTCGGTTACGGCTGGAAGAATTTCGACATGTACATCTATGACCGTTGGGGCATACAGCTATTTCATACCGATAAGCCAGAAGATACTTGGAACGGAAAAGTCGGTAACAACGGCCTACCTTGTCAGAATGATGTTTATGAGTACGTGATCGTATGCTCCGACCTTCAGGGTGGTAACCACCGTTACATCGGGCACGTCACGCTGACTCGTTGATTAAAAATGATCAGGCCCGGTATTTACCGGGCCTGATACTAAAATAGTAAGTCAAGTCGGGGATTAATTACCAAGTTCGGACATGAACTTGAGCCTCAACAGGCGCACATCAATAGCCGAATAATCGTTTTCTCCAAGCTGAGAAAGCGCTGCTTCCGGAGAATCCGTTTCGGCCGTCTTGAAGTAATCGTAGAATTCGTCCTGGCGATCAGCATCGATTACCTCGTTGATGTAATAACTGATATCAATACGGGTTCCAGAGGAGACAATCGTCTCCAGCTCTGACACGATGTCTTTCAGCGCCATTCCCTTGGCACGCGCCATGTCATCCAACGAAATCTTGCGGTCCGTATTCTGGATCAGATAAACCTTGAGGGCACTCTTGTTGACTACGCTCTTGACCACGAGATCCATCGGTCTTTCGATATCGTGCTCCTCCACATATTTGGAAATAAGCTCTACGAACGGAGCGCCATACTTGGAGGCCTTACCCGCTCCTACTCCCGATACGTTTTTCATCTCTTCGAGCGTAATGGGGTATTGGATGGCCATTTCCTCCAAAGACGGGTCTTGAAATATCACGAATGGAGGAATGTTCTTCTGCTTGGCCAGCTTTTTACGAAGCTCCTTCAGCTGAGCGAAAAGCAAGGGATCGGCGGCAGCGCCACCGCTTCCGGAGAACTCCTCGTCGTCTTCACTTTCGGCATTGGCATAGTCGTTATCCTCCACCAATGGAATGGAAACCGGATTCTTTAAGAATGCTTTTCCTTTATCGGTCAGTTTTAGCGTACCGTAAGTCTCGATATCCTTGGACAGGTAACCGGCCAATAGCGCTTGACGGACTACAGCGGTCCAGAAACGGGCATCGCGATCAGAACCTTCGCCAAAAAGCTCCAGTTGGTCATGGCGATGCAGCTTGACATTGTTTTCAGGCTTGCCGCAGATCACGTTCACCACATGTTCCATGGCGAATTTCTCTTTGATGGCTTTAACCGTTTCCAATACCGTACAAACCTCTTCTTGTCCGTCGAAACTCTTTTTGGGATGCAGGCAGTTGTCGCAATTGGAACACGAGGATTCCATGTAGGTCTCACCGAAGTAATTCAGGATGACTTTGCGGCGACACACAGAGGTCTCTGCAAAGCCGACGGTTTCCAGCAACAGTTGCTTACCTACCTCCTGCTCTGCTACCGGCTTGCCCTTCATGAACTTCTCGAGCTTCTCGATATCCTTGTAGCTGTAAAAGGTAACACAACGGCCTTCGCGTCCGTCACGACCGGCGCGACCGGTTTCCTGGTAATAACCTTCCAGGCTCTTGGGAATATCGTGGTGGATCACGAAACGCACATCTGGCTTGTCGATACCCATACCGAAGGCGATGGTGGCCACAATGACGTCAATCTCTTCCATCAGGAACTTGTCCTGGGTCTCAGCTCGAACGTGCGCATCCAACCCTGCGTGGTATGGTAGTGCCCGGACACCGTTGGTGGAAAGCGTCAATGCGATTTCCTCTACCTTTTTACGGCTGAGGCAATAGATGATGCCTGACTTCCCCTCGTGCTGGCGTACGTATTTGATGATTTCACGTACCACATCATTCTTGGAACGTACCTCATAATAGAGGTTGGCCCGGTTGAAGGAGGCTTTGAATACAGCTGCATCTACCATACCCAGGTTTTTTTGGATGTCCAATTGGACCTTGGGCGTGGCGGTGGCCGTTAACGCGATGACTGGCACATCACCGATAGCATCAATAATCGGACGCAGGCGGCGGTATTCGGGACGGAAATCATGTCCCCATTCCGAAATACAGTGGGCCTCGTCTATGGCGAAAAACGAAATCGGTACGGAGCGAAGGAACTCTACGTTCTCTTCCTTGGTCAGGGATTCGGGTGCTACGTAGAGCAGTTTGGTCTTGCCGGAACGAACGTCATTCCGGACTGCCGTCATCTCCGACTTATTGAGGGATGAGTTTAGAAAATGGGCAACGCCTTCCTCGCTGCTGAAGCCCCGAACAGAATCCACCTGATTCTTCATGAGGGCAATCAGTGGTGAAACGACAATCGCCGTTCCATTCATGATCATGGAACGAAGCTGATAGCACAGCGACTTCCCTCCCCCCGTAGGCATGATCACAAACGTATCCCTGCCCGCAAGAACATTTTGAATAATCGCCTCCTGATCACCCTTGAACTTATCGAAACCGAAGTATTTCTTCAGCTGATCCGTCAGGGCGGTTTCCTCCAATAGCATTCTAATTGTTGATTTTCAGGTATTTATAATACCAGAATAATGAAATTACAGTTTATCCTGCTATAAAATTAAATAATTTTGCGGCATCTGTACAATAGTTGGCAGATAAAATATTCAATTCCCTGCGTGGTGAAAAAATCCGACAAACTCAGACAACTTGCCATTGACACCTTGACGCTGGAGGCCCAATCGGTCCTTCGGTTGACTGAGTTCATCGATGACGACTTCCTCTCCTGCGTACAAGCCATGCTGGTCTGTAAAGGCAGAATCGTAGTCACTGGCGTGGGAAAGAGTGCCATCATCGCACAAAAAATCGTCGCAACGCTCAATTCCACCGGCACGCCTTCTATTTTCATGCATGCGGCTGACGCCATTCATGGTGACTTGGGAATCATTCAGCGGCAAGACCTGATCATCTGTATCTCCAAGAGCGGTGACACGCCAGAAGTAAAGGTCTTGGTGCCGCTGTTGCGTTCCTGGGGCAATACGCTCGTCGCCATGACCGGCAACCTTCAATCCTACCTGGCGCGTCAATCCGATTTCGTACTGAATACGTGGGTGGAAAAAGAAGCCTGCCCCAATAATCTGGCTCCTACCAGCAGTTCAACAGCTCAACTGGCGATGGGCGATGCCTTGGCCGTTTGCCTGTTGGACGCACGTGGATTTTCCAGTAAAGATTTTGCCAAATTCCATCCGGGCGGAGCTTTAGGAAAACGGCTTTACCTCAAGGTCAAAGACATCTATACCCAGCACCCCTCGCCTCAGGTTACTTCGGTAACCGACATTCGGAAGGTCATTGTGGAAATCACGTCCAACCGACTGGGAGCCACCGCTGTTGTTGATGGCGGATTGATTTCCGGAATCATCACGGACGGTGATTTACGCCGAATGATGCTGGATAGGAAGAGTATTGAAGGACTCAAGGCCAAAGATGTCATGGGTTCGGCCCCTAAGTCCGTTGAAAAGGATACGATGGCCGTTGACGCCCTTGCCTTGATGCGTTCCCACAACATTTCCCAATTGCTCATCACCGATAAGGGGAGATACGTCGGCATGGTTCACCTTCACGATCTGGTCAAGGAAGGCATCATTTAATCGCTGCCTATCCTATCTTTGCCGCCCATGGGCTTCTTCAACCGCACCGGCCATCCCAATGGCGACATGTCCTTCCTGGAACACCTGGAA
>CAYWDY010000164.1:0-5763 GCA_964455985.1 uncultured Flavobacteriales bacterium | reverse complement strand
CTCGATGAGTGCGTGGCGGTAAGCCGACACCTTCAGGACGTGTTCGAAACCACGGACGTGTTCGAGAAGCACGAGCTGGAAGTGACGTCTCCCGGCATGGAGGAGCCGTTGAAAGTATTGCCGCAATACATCAAAAGGCTTCGGAACCGTGTGAGTGTGCTGACGTTTGACGGCCTCAAACGCACCGGTATCCTGGAATCAGCCGACGAGAACGGCATCGTTATCGCCGAAGAAGTAACCGTCAAAGAAGGGAACCGAAAGACCAAGACCTTGCGTCCTTTGGTGTTGTCCTTCTCGGACATCAAAGAAACCCGCGTATTATTCTCTTTCGATAAATTACAATCCGCATCATGAAAAAGACAGTAACCCGTAATGATCACACCGAATTGGTCGAAGCGTTCTCCGAGTTCAAGGACCTGAAGAACATCGACCGCGCCAGTATGATGAGCATCCTGGAAGACGTGTTCAAAAACATGCTGAAGAAGAAGTACGGCACAGCCGACAACTTCGACATCGTCATCAACACGGAAAAAGGAGACTTGGAAGCATTCCGCAACCGGTTGATCGTGGAAGACGGTCAAGTAGAAGACCCTAACACCCAGATCGAATATTCTGAAGCCATCAAGGTCGAGCCTGATTTCGAGGTCGGCGAAGAAGTTTCTGAAAAAGTTCGTTTCATCGAGTTCGGCCGTCGCGCTGTGCTTGCCGCCCGTCAGAACCTGATGGCCCGGGTGCAGGAGTTGGAGAAAGAGAGCATTTTCCAGAAGTATAAGAACCGCGTAGGTGAGATCATCACCGGCGAGGTCTATCAGGTATGGAAAAAAGAAATGTTGATCATCGACGATGAAGGCAATGAGCTTATCCTGCCTAAGGCCGAGCAGATTCCGTCTGACTTCTTCAAAAAAGGAGATGCCGTGCGCGCCGTCGTTCTGCGTGTCGAAATGATCAACGGAACACCGAGCATTATCCTGTCCCGCACTTCTCCCCTTTTCTTGGAGAAACTGTTCGAATTGGAAGTACCTGAAGTATTCGACGGTCTCATCACCATCAAGAAAATCGTCCGTGAGCCGGGCGAGCGCGCCAAGGTGGCCGTGGAAAGCTACGACGACCGTATCGATCCGGTAGGCGCCTGCGTGGGCATGAAGGGATCGCGTATCCACGGTATCGTCCGCGAACTCCGGAACGAGAACATCGACGTGATCAATTACACCTCCAATACGATGCTGTTCATCTCTCGCGCCCTGTCACCAGCGAAGATCACTAGCATCAAATTGGATGACGAGAAAAAACGTGCTTCTGTATTCCTGAAGCCTGACCAAGTGTCGCTGGCCATCGGCAAGGGCGGACACAATATCAAATTGGCCGGTAAACTGACCGGATATGAAATCGATGTGTTCCGCGAAAACGACGAAGATTCAGACGATGTCGATCTGGAGGAATTCACCGACGAAATCGAGCCTTGGATCATCGACGAATTGAAAGCCATCGGTTGCGATACCGCGAAGAGCGTGTTGGAGCTGCCGA
The DNA here is from genome assembly GCA_964455985.1 of uncultured Flavobacteriales bacterium. Classification (GTDB taxonomy): domain Bacteria; phylum Bacteroidota; class Bacteroidia; order AKYH767-A; family 2013-40CM-41-45; genus Pollutiaquabacter. The sequence continues at coordinate 4,239 of CAYWDY010000164.1, read as the reverse complement.
TCGATGACCTGGTGAACCGTACGGACCTTGAAGAGGAAACCATCAAGGAGGTGATCCGCATCCTGAAGGAAGAGTTCGAATGAGAACTCCGTCCGTCCTGATGGCGACGCCGACAGCCGGCTGAGCCCGGAGCGCCCCGCGGGATGGCGCCTCCGAAAAGTCCTCCCGCTTCGAAAAGAAACATGTCAGAAACAGAAAAAACCATACGTCTCAGCAAAGCGATCAAGGAGTTCAACCTCTCCATGGATCATATTGTCGACTTCCTGTCGAAAAAAGGATTCAAGATCGAGAGCAACCCGAATACCAAGTTGCCTTCGGACGCTTACACCCTTTTGCTGAAGGAATTCCAAGGCGATAAGATCCTGAAAGAAGAAGCTCAGCAACTCACGCAAACCAAACTCAAGCGTGAAGGCGCGGTGGTGGTTGACGCGGAAACCACGCGGAAGCCCAGCTCCAAGAAGGATGTCGAAACCCCCGAAATCCTTATCAAAGGTGTTACCGTGTCCGATTACCTGGGAGGTGACAAGAAGAAAAAAGCCGAACCGGCACCGGCACCTGCTCCGGCACCTGCTCCAGAGCCGAAGCCTGAAGAAGAAGTCATCAAAGCTAAACCGAGCAAGATGGATGGCCCGAAAGTCTTGGGCAAAATAAACATCGAGCCTGAGGAAACAGCCGCGGAGAAGAAGAAGGCTACCCGTAAGAAAAAAACGGAAGAGCCAGAGCCAGCACCGGCAGTAGAAACGCCAGTGGCTGAAGTTCCGCCCACCGCTCCTGTGGTGGCAGAACCGGCGGCAGAAACACCGGCGGCAGCTCCGGACGAAAAAGAGATTCACCGTGTCCAATTCAATAAGCTTTCCGGACCGACGGTTTTAGGTAAGATTGAATTGCCTACGGAAGTTCGCAAGAAGCCAGCGGCATCCTCGGATAACGGAGAAAAACGTAAGCGCAAACGCACGGACCGCAAGGCGGGCAGTCAGCCTGTACCTCAAGAATCCGGCAGAAGCGCCCAAGCGGGTCGCACCAACAAGGGCGTCGCTTCGACCGACCGTTCCGAACTTTCCGACAAGGAGATTCAGGAAAAGATCAAAGCTACCCTGGCCCGACTCAGTGGTGCCGGTAAATCCAAATCTTCCAAACTCCGTCGCCAACGTCGGGAGGAGCGTGCCGAAGTGCAACAGCAATTGGAGGCCGCCAGCGAAGGAAAAAAAGTGATCAAAGCGACCGAGTTCGTGACGGCCAACGAATTGGCCAAACTCATGGACGTACCGGTCACCAACATCATTTCCACCTGTATGTCGTTGGGTATGTTCGTATCCATCAACCAGCGTTTGGATGCTGAGACCCTCACGGTGGTCGCTGAAGAATTCGGATATGAAGTCGAATTCGTTTCTGCCGACGTACAAGAAACCATCAGTCAGGAAGAAGACAAACCGGAAGACCTGATCGGACGTTCACCCATCGTTACTGTCATGGGTCACGTCGATCACGGTAAAACCAGTCTGCTCGACTATATCCGTAAAGCGAACGTGATCGCCGGCGAGGCCGGAGGTATCACCCAGCACATCGGCGCCTACAACGTGGAGTTGGAAAACGGTAAACACATCACCTTCCTGGATACACCAGGTCACGAAGCCTTTACGGCCATGCGTGCCCGCGGTGCCAAGGTCACCGACGTCGCAATCATTGTCATCGCTGCGGACGACAGCGTGATGCCTCAGACGGTAGAAGCCATCAACCACGCCCAAGCAGCCGGTGTACCCATGGTTTTCGCCATCAACAAGATGGACAAGCCGGGTGCGCAGCCTGAAAAGATCAAAGAACAATTGGCCAAGATGAATATCCTGGTCGAAGATTGGGGCGGCAAGTTCCAGTGTCAGGAAATCTCTGCCAAGAAAGGCATCAACGTAGAAGCGTTGTTGGAGAAAGTACTGCTCGAGGCTGAAATGCTCGACTTGAAAGCCAATCCGAACCGTCGTGCCAACGGTACGGTCATCGAATCGTCGCTCGACAAAGGCCGCGGTTACCTGATGACTGTCCTCGTTCAAGGCGGCACCCTGAGTGTCGGCGATGTACTTATCGCCGGTTGCTATTCAGGCCGCGTGAAAGCCCTGTTCAACGAACGCGGATCACGCATCAAGAAGGCCGGCCCGGCCATGCCTGCTCAAGTGTTGGGTATGGACGGAGCACCGCAGGCCGGTGACGTGTTCAACGTGATGGAAGATGAGCGCGAAGCGCGTGAGATCGCCAACAAGCGTCTGCAATTGCAACGCGAACAAGGCATCCGAACCCGCAAGCACATCACCCTCGACGAAATCGGTCGCCGCTTGGCTATCGGAAACTTCAAAGAACTCAATGTCATCGTCAAAGGTGACGTGGACGGTTCCATCGAGGCACTGGCCGATTCACTGTTGAAGTTGTCTACGGCAGAAGTGCAGGTGAACATCATTCACAAATCGGTCGGACAGATTTCCGAATCGGACGTATTGCTGGCCTCCGCATCGAACGCCATCATCATCGGTTTCCAAGTGCGGCCTTCATCCAACGCCCGCAAGCTGGCCGAATCCGAAGAAATCGAAATCCGTCTCTATTCGATCATCTACAACGCCATCGAAGAACTCAAGCAAGCCATGGAAGGCATGCTTGCTCCGGAATTCCAGGAGAAGATCGTGGGCAACATCGAGATCCGCGACATCTTCAAGATCCCGAAGGTGGGTACGATCGCCGGTTGTATGGTCCTCGACGGAAAAATCTCCCGGAATACCAAGGTGCGTGTCGTTCGCGAAGGCATCGTAGTCTACTCCGGCGACCTCGGTTCCTTGAAACGCTTCAAGGATGATGTGAAAGAAGTCAGCGCCGGTTACGAGTGCGGCCTGAGCATCCACAACTTCAACGACATCAAAGTCGGTGACATCATCGAGGGATACGAACAGGTAGCGGTGAAGCGAACCCTCGCCTGATCCGAATGCCGGTCACAAAGCGAAGAGGCTGCTCCAAAGGGCAGCCTCTTTTTTATTTCAGTTCGGGTAGCTTTACGTCGTCAGGTACAACGAAAACGGTAGGGTAAATCCCTTCCACCTGCTTCATGAATCGTAACGCTTCGAAGCGGTTAACAAAATCACCCACGCGCACCTTATAGTTCGGCTGCTGGTAGGTCAGGTATGCGGCGACATCCGGGAAACGCTGCGTGAAGTCCAGTTTAACTTCTGCCGCCTTAGGACGGTTGACCCCGAAGTAAATCTGAACCCGGTATCCGGGCATGGTCGGCCGGAGTCGGTTATCACGCTGCTGTTTACGCACAACATCGCTGAAATTGGACGGCCGGGTGATCACCACCGTACTGTCGGCGTTGGAATCCGTGGTCCACGTCTGTCCGAAAACAGCCATGGGGAAGGATAAAAGTGCGAAAAGTAACCGGCGCTTCATGCTGCAAAGGTATCAGACTACGCGTAATAACGATTCAGACACCCCGAAAATTCATTCCTGGCCTCTAATTATCCTGGTCCGGGGTACGTGGAAAAAATTACTTTTGCCGCTGCTGGCTCATGGATATCGAATCCCTACGGGAATACTGCCTCCGGAAACCCGGCGTCACGGAAGAATTTCCGTTCGACGAGGTGACCTTGGTTTTCAAGGTAATGGGGAAGATTTTCCTGTTGACCCCGTTGGATGAAAGCGGTTTGCGATTCAACCTCAAAGCCGATCCGGAAAAAGCCATTGAATGGAGGGAGGCTTATCCGTGTGTTCGTCCCGGTTATCACATGGCCAAACGGATGTGGAATACCGTCGAGGTGGACGGCAGTGTTCCTGACGACATCCTACTGTCTTGGATCGATCATTCGTACGACGAAGTCGTGAAAGGATTACCTAAAAAACTGAAAAACCAATTGGCCCACTGACCGGCCTGACCTCAACCTTACCCTGCATATGAAAAAACTGCTCAACTTCTTTTTGCAAGGCCTCCTGTTCGTTGTTCCCATTGTAGTAACAGGCTGGGTACTTATTCGTGCTATCCTTTGGATCGACGGGCTGCTCCCCTTTCAAATTCCGATTGATCTGCCCGGGACGCACGAGTTGGAAATTCCGGGACTGGGGCTGCTGACCATCTTCCTGTTCATCACCCTCATGGGTTATATCGGATCGAGGTATATCCGCAATCCCCTCTTTTCCTATTTCGAAACCGTCATCGAAAAGGCACCTCTGACGAAATTGATTTATACGTCTGTGAAGGACTTGATTCAG
>CAYWDY010000163.1:4553-5765 GCA_964455985.1 uncultured Flavobacteriales bacterium | reverse complement strand
GAAAGCGGTTCATGACGGGATAGGATTAGGCTTCCTGCTTCCCCTTGCTACGGAAGTAAATCTGAATCGGGACCCCGGCAAAATCAAATTGCTCCCGGATCTTGTTCTCCAGGAATCGGCGGTAAGATTCGTTGATATACTGTGGCAGGTTGCAGAAGAAAGCGAACTGGGGAGAATGCGTGGGTAGTTGCGTGATGTATTTGATCTTGGCATACTTCCCTTTGATGGCAGGCGGTGGCTGGTTCTCGATGATGGGAAGCAGATAGTCATTCAACGCGGAGGTCTTGACCTTTTTAATTCGGTTCTGGTAGACGTGCACCGCTTCTTCCAGGGCCTTGAAGACCCGTTGCTTTTCCAACACCGAGGTGAAGATGATGGGCACATCGGTGAACGGAGCGATTTTGGATTTGATATAATCCGTGTACTGATTTACCGAGGAGTTGTCCTTTTCCACCAGATCCCACTTGTTAACGACGATGACAACGCCTTTATTGTTCCTTTCGATCAACCCGAAAATGGTCAGGTCCTGCGCATGCAATCCTTTCTCCGCATCAATCATGAAGATACAGACATCGGATTCTTCGATGGCACGGACGGATCGGAGCACCGAATAGTATTCCAGGTCCTCCTTGACTTTGGCCTTGCGGCGAAGTCCGGCGGTATCCATGAGATAAAAATCGTGTCCGTATTTGTTGTACCGTTGGTGAATCGTATCACGTGTCGTGCCGGCCATGGGCGTGACGATACTCCGCTCTTCGCCAGTGAGCATATTCAAGAGCGACGATTTGCCTACGTTGGGCTGACCTACGATAGCGAACTTGGGAATCTCTTCCAGCACATCGTCTTTTTCGTTCGGCAGCGCTTCCACCAAGGCATCCAATAACTCACCGGTTCCGGAACCGTTGATAGCCGAGATGCAATACGGATCACCGAGTCCGAAACGGTAAAAGACACCCGATTCATGCTCACGAAGGGAGTGATCCACTTTGTTGACCACCAAGAATACCTTCTTGCGGGATTTGCGAAGCAGATGGGCGACGGCGTCGTCCAAGTCCGTAATGCCGGATTCCACATCCACCACAAAGAGAACGATATCCGACTCCTCGATAGCGACTTCCACTTGCTTGCGGATCTCATCTTCGAACACGTCATCGGAACCCCGGACATAGCCACCGGTATCGATGACACTGAAGCGGCGGCCGTTCCATTCGG
>CAYWDY010000163.1:0-4543 GCA_964455985.1 uncultured Flavobacteriales bacterium | reverse complement strand
TCGTTATACGGAGAAGCAACCATACTTCTGCGTGTTCCATTCGGCATGGCCATAATGACGGTCACGGGTGACACCACTCTGCTCATCCACAATTGCCTTTCGGGATTCAGTTAGGCGGTTGAAGAAAGTCGATTTACCGACGTTGGGACGGCCTACGATAGCGATAATATTGGACACAACAGACGGATTTGGAGGCGATAGGGATACCGCTGCGCAAAGATACGGATTGTTTTCGGGCTGAGGTTCGGCACCGGCTGGCTACAAACAGCACATCTGGCCTGACTACCTGCCAATCTAGCGTAGAAATTCGGTCAGGGTAGGGCTTCCCGCCATCATCGATACTTTTTGGGACATCCGAAACGTATGCTTACCTTAGGTAGGAGCGATTCGAAACTCCGATTTTCAATTCCCTGCCTGCACCATAAAACCACGGCAACCATGCAAAAAACACTTCAGCACACTCTGGCATGCCTTGCCTTGCTATTCGCTTGTCCGGCCTTTTCACAATCCTACTCCATTGTGGTGAACGGTCCGGCGGATAATTGCGGCGGAAGTTCAACATACCTATCCATCACGCCGGCGGGTGGTCAGAGCTTCCGGTGGTTTGTCTATCCCGCTTATCCGTTTGGTATGCCCATATCCACGGATCCGGTATTTTACTCTCCAACGACCGGTTATTTCATTTGCGAGGTGACAGACGCAAGCGGACCTCATACTACCCAAACGGTCAGAATACGTGGGCTTAATGCATACATCACTTCATCCAATAACAGTACCACATCCTGCAGCAATACACCGGTGGTATTGCAAGAACAATATTCGACCATCTACCAGATAAATGTCTATGATACGTACCAGTGGTATCGAAACGGGGTGCTAATTCCCGGAGCCACCGGCTGGAATTATCAAGCACAGACCAGCGGGACATACACGTTACAGGTTGGTATCTCATGTGGAACGGCTTTTTCCAATCCCATATCTGTTACCATCTATTCTCCCATCCCCACCAACACTTCCATTACCGCCAATGGGCCGCTGACCTTTTGCTCAGGGAGTTCCGTCACCCTCGCGGTTCCCACCGTGGCCTCGAATTACCAATGGAAAAAAAACGGAGTCAATATCACCGGTGCTGTTTCATCCACCTACGTAGCCAACGCTTCGGGGAATTATTCGTGCGTACTTACCAATCCATGCAACAGCGTAACGACTGCTGCGGTGGCGGTGACTGTCAATCCGTCTCCAACAGCTAGTGTTTCGGCGTCAGGGCCGTTGAGCTTCTGTAGCGGCTCCGCTGTCACTTTGAGTGCCTCCACAGGAATTGGATATACTTACCTATGGAAAAATAATGGCAACGCCATACCGGGAGCTACTGCATCGAGCTACATCGCTACGCAGTCCGGAACCTACACCGTCGAAGTATCCGCTGGCGGGTGTACGACACGGTCATCCGGCACCACGGTAACGGTCAACCCTCTGCCCGTGGTTACCGCCAGCGGCCTGGCTGCTACCTACACGTGTCAATCTCCACCGGTGCAATTATCCGGAAGTCCTGCGGGCGGAGTCTTTTCCGGACCAGGTATCAACGGAAGTCAATTCCTTCCATCGACGTTGGCCGTCGGAGGCCCATACATCATCACCTATTCCGCAACCAACACCGCAGGATGTACAGCCAGTGCGAGTCAAAGCACCTCCATTACATCCGGATTCAACTGCCTGACACCGCAAACGCTGACGGCCACAATACTCAACTCCACCTCAGTAACCTTGCGATGGGCCTACTCGTCATCCAATCAGTTTCAGATCCGGTATCGAAAGACGGGTACTACTACCTATTCCACCAAAACCATCACGGCCACAGCCTGCCAAAACTCCTACACGTTGACCGGTTTACGGAAGAATACCAGTTACGAAGTCAGTATCAGATCTTATTGCACGCCTACCACAGCTAGTCCTTATAGCAACACAGCAACCTTTACCACACCTGCCGTACGAATGGCGTTCGAATCGGATTCCCCAATCACCCTCTTCCCAAATCCGGCGAACGACATCCTTCATGTGAAAGCGGATGAGTCGTGGGAAGACCAGGCCGTGAGTATTAAAATCATTGACCTGAATGGACGAGTAAAGCAATCGATCAATACTGTATTTCAGTCTGATCTTAGCTTAGACATTAGCGATCTGTCCGAAGGGATTTACGTTTTACAATTACTACCGGACAACGCGTCCGAGCCGGTACTTCAGCGTTTTGTAGCGTATTGAACGAAGTCCGGATGTTAAAAAGGCTGCCCGTTTAAGGCAGCCTTGGTAAAATGTGGTAACGTCTTAGGTTACGGAACAATCAAGCAACTGGCCTGCTTGGTGGACACATTGCCGAGATTATCGGTGGCCCTGATGTACACATTGGCCGGATAGGTAAAGTTGAATGGTGTAGCGAAATAATAATTACTGTACAGGTAGGATAGAGTACCATTCAAAACCTGGTTTAAGTATCGGATCGTATCTCCGGTAGACTGATTGGTAACTACCATGAGCAAGCTATCCAATCCCTGAGTATCGTAAACAGTAAACCGCAGTTTCAAGGAGTCAGCAGCCATGGAGACGGTATCACCGTCCGTTGGATAAACGAGCGTAATAAGCGGACCGGTAACATCCGGAGTTGGCTGGCTCGAAGAATCGTCATCTTTAGAACAGGAAAACACTACAGAGGCAATCAGCACTAGAGCAATGACCGCGGTACGTTTTTTCAGCAGGTGATTCATGTTTAGTGAGAATGAGAGTGAGAAATGAGGGTGAGAGTGAGAATATTTATGGTGTCGGTTATGCTTGAGATTGGATCATTCTATTTTAATTAGAACGAATATCCGACTTTGAATCCGTATCGGAAAGCCGGGAAGATGATGTTGGCTTCACGTGATGCGTCGCCGGCTGCATCGAATGCGATTTCTTTCAGATACGAATCCAAGAATTGGAAGTTGGAATGGATGACGTCTTCGAAATCATTATAGAACTCGTCAGGCACGGGTGAGTTCTCCGTGGTCTTGATCTTTCCAAAAGTCAAGCCCGGACCGGCAATCATAAAATCAATATCCCAATGTTTACAGATAGGCAACTTGTAGCCCAACAGGATACCGACCGTACTGGTGTTGATATTCACATCCATATCCACCGGGCTGTCTACTCCGGTTTTGGAGGAATGATAAGTGCCCACCATATTATCCGTGACATTCCGGTACCGGTAGTAGCCGCCGGCATAGAATCCTTTTTGGGGAGCTACATCGTTTTTAGAGAAATACCAACGGAACGTCGGCGTAACCACTACACCTTTGAATCCGAAATCATTGGTCTGCAACGTTGGCGAATCAAAACCATTCAGTTTCATCAGACCGACCGGCATCTTGATGCCAATCTCAAGATCCAGTGACATGGATTTGGTCAGCATGCGCTCATACGTAAACTGGAGGTTTCCGAACGCGAACGCAAAAGGGTTGACCGCGACGTTGTTCTTGTACGAAACCGCGGGCTGCTCCTGAGCCGAGGCCGTAATGGCGAAGACAGACAGGATAAGGAAAAGGACTACTTTCTTCATGGGTGTGGAGGATGAAGGGGTGAAGATAATGAATCCTTATAAAATGCACTCGATGCGCCTGTCCCGTGGCAATACCAAAAAACAGAAACTTGGAGTAAAGTCAACCCGCTTCATTTTAATTTACACCCCGATTCGATCATGCCCTTCAACACCACCAAGTCAATGTCAGCGAGTTTATTGACGTACAGACAGCCCATTCCTGTCTTGTGCTTTCCCAGCTTTTCAAGATCCGAAGTAAGGGTATCCATATAGCTTCCGAGGTATATGGAAATGTTGGCTTTGCGGGGTGCGAAACCGATACGCATCCAATCCGCTTCACGGCCGGTGGCAGGACTTTTATGCCGTTTCAGGCCAAAGCCGATGTACGAATTGCTCCACAACACCGGCTCTTCCCGGCTGGCTTTCTTCATCATGTCCAAAAGCACGAGACAATCCTGACGCTTTTGTTCAGGAGTCACGGTTTGCAAAAACTCCCGTACACCGGAAGCCGTTGGCTTCGTCTTATTATCCGCCAACTTTGACTTTTTCTCTGCCATGGCTGATCACGTGTTGCTGTTCCGAAATGTAACGAATGTAAACTATACATTACTTCTCTTTATAGGCGTATACGCCAACAAATAGCTGAACTATACACACGCATGCGGTTGCCTATATGCTTCGCTGAAGACAATTTTGAACCATGTTCGATTTCGAAAAACTGCAGGTATACCAGATGGCAAAAGCGTATAATCTGGAAGTGAAAAGGGAAATACTTTCTCTGCCTGCCTTGGATAAAAGTGCAAAGGACCAGCTTCGAAGAGCGGCGATTAGTAATATGCAATGGAGTGTGAGAAACAAAAACAGAGCGGGTGAACAGTGTTTTACTGCTCACCCGCTCTGCTCACTTGCACTCGATTTAGGTAGCGGGGACAGGACTCGAACCTGTGACCTTTGGGTTATGAGCCCAACGAGCTACCA
>CAYWDY010000162.1:0-5779 GCA_964455985.1 uncultured Flavobacteriales bacterium | reverse complement strand
ATTCCTTCAGAAGCAGCAAGCCCTGATCGCCAAGCATATTTCCGAAGCGGATCTGGTGGTGACCACCGCTCTCATTCCCGGACGAAAAGCTCCCGTTCTGGTAACGGAAGATATTGTCAAGAGCATGCGGCACGGCAGCGTCATCGTAGATATGGCCGTCGAGCAAGGCGGAAATTGCACGCTTAGCGAAGTGCATCAAACCGTAGTCAAGTACGGCGTCACCATCATTGGCGAATCCAACCTGCCTTCCCTCCTGCCCTTGAATGCCAGCGACCTGTACGCCCGCAATATCGCCACCTTCCTCCTGCACTTGGCCACTCCCGAAGGGTTCAAGTGGGACATGGAAGAGGAGATCACGAAAGGCTCCCTGATTATCCATCAAGGCAAAGCGGTACACCCTAGCGTGCAAGCTTCCTGATAATACTTAGTTGTCAACTCCATTCTCTGTATCATGATTGAACTGATTCATTTCCTGGGCGCTCACATCGAGATGATTTACATCTTGATCCTCTCCGTATTCGTAGGAATCGAGGTGATCGGCAAAGTGCCTTCCGTTTTGCACACGCCGTTGATGTCAGGCGCCAACGCCATACACGGCGTGGTGATCGTGGGATCCATCATCGTAATGCTGAACACGGCAGCAGACAACATACTCCTGCTTTCCCTCGGCTTCGTAGCCGTTGTCTTGGGCACGCTCAATGTCGTCGGCGGCTTCGTAGTGACCGACCGCATGCTCGAGATGTTCAAAAAGAAACCGGGCGCTGAAAAGAAATGAACCGAATCCAATCGCTGTAACCGATCATGACCCAACATTATATCCTCGACCTTCTTTACCTCTTCGGCTCCGTGACCTTTGTGATCGGACTGAAGATGCTGGGTGGACCGCAGACAGCACGTCGCGGCAACCTGGTCGCTGCGGTCGGTATGACTGTCGCCATTCTGGGAACCATTTTCCTCTACGAAGATCCCTCCGGCAATACCAGCCGCGAATCCATTAAACTCGCCATCATCTTCGGTGGATTGGCCGTAGGAACCATCATTGGATGGATGACGGCCAAGCGAGTCAAGATGACTGCCATGCCGGAACTGGTTTCGCTGTTCAACGGTATGGGTGGTGCTTGTGCCGCCTTGATCTCCCTCCTGGAATTCGAACACAACGTTCACGATCCGATGCGTATCGGAATCATCATGGCCGGTATGATCATCGGCAGTGTATCCTTCTCGGGTTCCATCATCGCTTTCATGAAGCTGAACGGTACGATGAAAAAGGCGATCCGCCTGCCCAAGTACAACGTGGTGAACGCCATGTTCCTCCTCTTGAACGTCGCTGCGGCCGTCTGCATCACTTGGAGCCAGACCGAAGAATTCCATTACGTGTTGATGGCCTTCCTGCTGGCCTTGACCTATGGCATCTTGTTCGTCATTCCCATCGGTGGTGCTGATATGCCGGTAGTCATTTCGCTGCTCAACTCTTTCACCGGTCTGGCAGCCGCTTTCGGTGGCTTCCTCTACGATAACCAAGTGATGTTGACCGGTGGTATCCTGGTAGGTTCTGCCGGCACCCTGCTCACGGTGGCCATGTGCAAAGCCATGAACCGTCCGCTATCCAATGTCATATTCGGTGCTTTCGGTGAGTCAGCAGCAGCAGGATCAGGCAGTAGTGTGCAAGGCAGTATCAAAGACATTTCCCTTTCTGATGCCGCTGTCCTGATGAACTACTCCAAAAAAGTGGTCATCGTTCCGGGCTACGGTTTGGCCGTGGCTCAGGCGCAGCACGTGATTCATGAATTGGAGACCTTGCTGGAAGAGCGCGGTGTACAAGTAAAATACGCCATCCATCCCGTAGCCGGTCGTATGCCTGGTCACATGAACGTGTTGCTGGCCGAGAGTAACGTCGATTACGGCAAACTGGTGGAAATGGAAGAAATCAATCCGGAGTTCCCCTCTACCGATGTCGTCCTGGTCGTCGGGGCGAATGACGTCGTTAACCCCGCCGCCAAAACAGACCCCTCCTCACCAATTTACGGCATGCCGATCCTGGACGTTGAGCAGGCTCACCACATCATCGTGAACAAGCGCAGTATGAGTGCCGGTTATGCCGGTATCGAAAACGAATTGTTCTATCACCCGAAGACGAGCATGTTGTTCGGCGATGCGAAAGACGCACTGACGAAACTGGTCCACGAATTGAAATCCCTCTGATTATCCCTAACACAATCCATAAACCATTATGTCCAACAGAACTTTCACCATGATCAAACCCGATGCGGTAGCCAACAACCACATCGGCCCCATCTTAGCCAAAATCAACGAAGCGGGTTTCCGCATCGTTGCCATGAAATACACCCGACTGACTCCTGAGCAGGCCGGTAAATTCTATGAGGTTCACAGCAGCCGTGGTTTCTACCAAGACCTGGTCAACTACATGTCATCCGGCCCCATTGTGGCAGCCATTCTTGAAAAAGACAATGCGGTGGAATCGTTCCGCAAACTGATCGGAGCTACAGATCCTGCCAAAGCAGAACCTGGAACCATCCGTAATCTGTTCGCGAAATCGATTGAAGCTAACGCCGTTCACGGCAGCGACAGCGACGAAAACGCAGCGATCGAAGGCAACTTCTTCTTCTCGCAGCAAGAACGTCCCTGAGTTCAGCGTACGACTACTTCTTTGATCATGTCAGCTCCTGCCTCTTGGTTCAGGAGCTGACGTATTTTGTCCCGTCCCTGAATGAGTTCCTGACGCAGCGGAGCGGAATCTACGGAGAGATACAACACGCCTTCGATGATCTGTAGCCTTGTCGTATGCTTGGCGATCATAGGTCCCATGAGCTTGGGCCAGGCTTCCAGCAACGATACGCTACGGAACTTCTCTTCCATTCGGGCTTCTTTGAGCCAATCCTGGAACGCCTTTCCAAACAATTGATCGGTCGCCTTACGCATGTTCTGCCTCCTTTCCATCGAGGCATTCAACGCCATTTCCGTCGACACGGAACAGCCTAATGGGACGTCCAATGCGGCGGAAAATCTCTCGTATCCGTTCCGGATGCGTATCGGAGATGAACAGCTGTCCGAAATGGTCATCGCTTACGAGTTCCATTAGTCGGGATACGCGGAAATCGTCCAGCTTATCGAAGATATCATCCAGCAGCAACAGCGGCTTGGTTTGCAACCTCTCCCGCATCAAATCAAACTGAGCCAGTTTGAGGGCAACCACGAATGATTTCTGCTGGCCTTGGGAAGCGAATCGTTTGACGGCCTGCCCGTGAATGGTGAATTCCAGATCGTCTTTGTGAATGCCCCCTGTGGTGAATTGCGCAGCCAGATCGCGGACTCGCGAAGTGCGTAGCAAGTCAGCCATACCCATCTCATGAAGGGCGGAGACATACTCCATGCCGGTTTCTTCCTTATGGCCCGTGATGAACGAGTACGAGGCTTGGAACGCCGGAACAAGCTTGGCTACGAATTCGAGCCTCACCGCATGAATCGCTTGCGCAAGGGGCACCAGCTGTTCATCGAAAATATCAAGCATCCCCGGATCTACGCGACCGTGTAGTGAGGCACTTTTGAGCAGTGCATTGCGTTGCGAAAGCAGTCGGTTATAGTTGACCAGATCATCCAGATAAACCGGGTTGAATTGGGCGATGATACTATCGAGGAAACGTCGCCGTTCCTCGCTACCTTCGGTAATCAGCTGCGTGTCAGTCGGAGCAATCATGACCAAGGGAATCAGTCCGATGTGGTCAGAAAGCCGGTCGTACTCTTTGGCATTACGGCGGAACAGTTTCTTCTGCTGGCGGCGAAGTGCGCAGGAGACGACCTCTTCCCTGCCCTCGATAGCAAAAGCGCCCTGAATCATGCAGGATTCTTCCTGATGACGGATATTCTGGCTGTCGATGGGATTGAAGTAACTCTTGCACATCGCCAGGTAATGGATGGCGTCCAGCATGTTGGTTTTGCCGGTACCGTTATCGCCGACAAACGCATTGCACGATGCATCGGGTTCCACATCCACCTGCTGGTGGTTGCGGAAATTGAATACCGAAAGGCGAAGAAGCTCCATTTCCCGTAAAGGTACGCAGATGGTTCATCCTGACACCGTTTCACCTGCAGGAAGATTTTCGATGTGGAAAACTTGAAGAAAACCCCTTGAAAAACGGTCTTTATTTCGTATTTTTGGGAAAAGGGTGAACCTTTTTAATGACCGGCATGCAAGAGGACTACCAAGGCTCTAAAGAAAACAACCCGGAAGCCCGGCACTCTGTCGAACGTTACGAAGAAATGATCCGTCGGAAAGACGCTTATTTCTTTGACGTGGACGATTTCCTGAACATCATCGACACCTACATCGAGAAGAACGATGCGGTAAAAGCCTTGCAGGTGGTCGATTATGCCCGTTCCCAGCATCCCGGCTCTGTGGACTTCCTACTCCGTGAAGCCCAGCTGCTTGCCATGGTGGAAAGACTGGAAGAGGCGTTGGACATCCTCGACCAAGCAGAGATCCTGATGCCTAAAGAGGCCGACATCTTTATGATCCGCGGAAGCATCTATTCCCAGATGCAACGATTTGAAGAAGCCATTTCCTGCTTCAACCGGGCGATCCCGCTGGCGGATGAGAAGGACATGCTTTACCTGAACCTCGCCTACGTGTACGAATCGTGGGGCGACTACATCAAGGCCATCGACAACCTGAAAAAGTGCCTGCTGGTGAATCCTGAAAACGAGCTGGCCTTGTATGAGTTGGCCTTCTGCTTCGAATTCACCGAGCGGTTCGTGGAAAGTGTACAGTACTATCAGGAATTCATTGACAGACATCCGTATAACTTCAGCGCTTGGTACAACCTGGGCAACGTTTACAACCGTATCGACCGTTTTGAAGAAGCCATCACGGCCTACGATTACAGCCTGGTGATCAAGGATGATTTCGCGGCGGCATATTTCAATAAAGGGAATACACTGGCCAACCTGGGACGATTCCAGGAAGCCATCGAATGCTATAAGAAAACGTTCGAGTTCGAAGCGCCCGACGGTTTCACCTACTACAGTATCGGTGAATGCTACGAGCAACTCAACGACATGCACCGGGCACGTGATTATTACAAGAAAGCGACCAAGCTCGACCCTACCCAGATCGAAGCCTGGCTAGGCATCGGTGTGACCTTGCAGGACGAAGAACGTTGGTTTGAAGCCTTGCACTACTTGAAAAAAGCACTGGAGCTTGACGAAACGAATGCCGAAGTGTGGTTCGCCATTGGTGATGCCGAATATCACCTGGAGAATTACCTGGCGGCCGAATCTGCCTACAAGAAAGTCATCGAACTCTCCCCCGAGAACAAAGAGATCTGGCTGGAATATTCCCACCTGCTGATGGTGGATGAACGTCCAGACGAAGCGATAGCGTTGATCGAACTCGGATTATCCCAGCACCCGGATGAAGCCGAATTGCTTTACCGGCTTTGCTGTTACCGCTACAGTACCGGTCATTTCCAGGAAGCCTATCAGGTCCTGGAATCGGCGTTGGACAAAGATCCTACGTCGAGCCCGTCCGTTTTTGAATATTCTCCCTCCATGGAACATGATGCACGTATCATTTCCCTGATTGACCACTACCGAAACCGTCTATGAATTTCAACCTTGATCACATCCCCCAACGTACCAAGCAACCTCGTAACAACGGGTTGACCATGGTAATGGACAAAGGCCTTGGCATCCGCCAGGCCGAAGACATGATCGAGTCAGCAGCGCCGTTCATCGATATCGTTAAACTGGGTTTTGGCAGTTC
>CAYWDY010000161.1:4948-5784 GCA_964455985.1 uncultured Flavobacteriales bacterium | reverse complement strand
AGACATTGCCCGATGAGCCTGCGGTATTGGTGTAGGTTAGCGGGAGGTATTCGGCAGATGAATAGCCCCATTGGACAACCTTGGACAATGTAGATGTATTGATCGTCCAACGCACGCGAGCCGATGCGTCATAGGTTTCGCTGCGTAGATAACCTGCGGTACGATTCATGGCGGAAGTAGCACTTTCCAAGGTGATCATACGCCCGCCTGAGTTGGACGGGGTATGGTCATTATCCAGATTGAATTCACCGTTGGTAAGCAACAAAGAGCCACGGATATTGACCGAAGAATCATTCGGCAGGTTGGTCGGATACACGTACTCCACGTTAGGAGTGCCGGTGAAATTGATTTCCAGGTTGCCGTATTTATGATCGGTCTTTCGCGCCCTTCCTAGTCCAACTCCGGAAACCACCTGATTGTCTGTTCCGTTGTATTCGATATAGGAGGTAGTGCTGAGGTAATAATCCAAACTGTCAGCAAGTGTGCTTGAAAAAGCAGCATTTACTGTGGCGTTATAAAGTCCATTGGGATGAGCTGTCCGGACCCTGCCAATGACTAATACACCGGAGTACATGTTTAACGCATCGGAAAACAAACGGTTGGTGCGTAGGTCCAACACACCTTGAACGATCAGCAGATCAGGAACCAAAAGATTGTTGGTAGTAGAGCAAAGTTGCAGGTCGCCGGTGGCCACATCCAAGGTACAGGTACTTGCCACGGTCTGTTTGATGTTGGTGATACGATGAGTGGCGATGCGGTTGAAAAGTATGGTAGAAGCAGCCCGTATGTATTGCAATTGCCCGTAGGCATTATAGTTGGAAGGGTTCGATTGGATG
>CAYWDY010000161.1:0-4938 GCA_964455985.1 uncultured Flavobacteriales bacterium | reverse complement strand
GATGATACGTCCGGAAGATCCCAACGTCACCTGCGGAGAACGAATGGAAAGAGTAAGCGAATAGGATGCGGGTGTTCCTGAACAATTGTCAAACCAAAGCGTACCAGCCGTCTGTGAAAAATCACCGGTAGCATCATTGTCTGAATTGATCACCATGGCAATGGCGGCTCCATTATTCAAGGTGTCAGAAACGGCTCTGTGCATGTAGAAATTACCGCCAGACTGATAATAGCCGCCTTTGACAGTAAAAGTACCTGTGCCGGTGATATCACCGCCTTTGAAGGCGATATCGCCGGCGGTCAGATTGACATCGCCGTTTACCGTGAAGGAGATGGAATTGGTTTTGGCGGACAAGTACGTATTCCCACCAAGAACCGTTAGGCTTCCGGTTAACGTAGCTGTGACCGGATGACCGTTGGGAAAGGGTGATGTCAATTCGCTGTTCAGGCTATTCACTCCGCCGGAAATTGTCCATGAATTCAGGTTGAGGGTTTCTGTAGAACTGGCTCCGGATAGACTGCTTACAAAAGTGCCATTAACACCCTGAATCGTAAAGAGTCCACCTATAGTAAGATTCAGAGACATGCTGCTTTCATCGGTTCCAATACGTGTCAGACCTAAAAAGGTGAAGCGGTCCGACGCCGACGTGAAATTGACTTTACAAGCTCCACTCACAAACACTGTTGCCATTGCACTCGTGTTGTTGCAAGCTTGATAAACAGAAAAAAGACCACCGTCGTAATCGATACTTCCTGCCGTGAAGCTCACTGTTGCTGCATTGGAATAGATCGTATTGGAAAATCCTAGAAATGTACCTTGATTGATATCGCACATTCCTGTGATAGTCATGGTAAGGTTTCCTGAACCGGAAAGGATTCCCATGCATTGTCCGCCGTTCTGCATGAGATTTCCTGACACCCGGAAATCCAAGGGCGCTGTGCTGGAATCCACACCGATAAATCCCTCGCCATACGCATTTCCAGAACCTAACATGTTGAAATTGCCCAGACACTGGAAGTAGGTATTGCCGTGCCCCCGATTTACTTTGAGGCAGTTATTAGGTATGGGACTGTTATAATAGAAATCTCCGCCCACAATCAGACTATCAACGGAGGAGTTGTTGGTATTGACTTGGGCGATGAACCGACCACCATAGAAATTGAAATTACGTGTCGCTTTGAAGGTGAATGCGCCTTGTATATTGGATCCCGTAAACGTAGAGGAACTGTTGTTCATGTTGAAGTCGCGACCGACAACGAATCTGACTTTGCTGACGTTAGAGTCAGACCATGCTACACAAGTAGAGGATGCACCGTTAATCAGGCAATCGTTGTTGACCGAGATATTCCCTGCACCTTTGGCGTAGATAGAAGCCCCGGGAATACCCAAGAGATAATTGGACGTGCCGGAAAGAATAAACAAGTCGTTCGTGGTGAAGGTCAGTGCACCCGTAGCTCCTTCTATGAAGCCTACGGTTCCGGTTGGATCATTAAAGGTAGTGGTACCGCTTACCGTAAGCCGGCATGAGGCATCGGCCCGCTTGACCAGAACGATATTCCCTCCTGTCAATCCTAAATTGCCTAGTACAGAAATTCGCACATCTCCGCCCGATTCAAAAGAATTGCCTAAAAGAGCATTGAAGTGGTTGCCTAAGGTTACGGAACCAGCCGCTGTCCAAGTAAGAATACCCATGCTGGTATCAAGCATCACGGTAGGAGAGGAGCTTAAAGAAGAACTGACGGTGAAACTTCCGGTATTCAAAGTCAGGTTTCGGTCTGGTCCACGTTGAAACACCACACTTCCTGTTCCCGAAATCTCTACGTCGCCTAGCGTTAAAGTCACCGTATTGCCCGATCCCTCATCCATGATTATTCGTCCTGCTGTTACGGCGAAATTACCTTGAATGCGGTTCGATACAGGTAGAGCAAACCAACCTTTCTGAATCCATTCGGCATTGCCGGGAAATGTAGCACTTAGGGTGAGATTCCCGAAAGAACTGCTCTGGACGCGAGTCGGGTCACCTAATGGGATCTGTGGGTCATTCCACTTCCTGATTTCTAAATTGCTGGTAGGAGAGAAGCTCTCATTGCTGTTTGAAAAAATCAGTTCATCGGCGATTGTATTGTTCAATGGATTATGGATGTAGCTGGCGTTTCCAACCATATTGAATGCTCTGCCCGGTCCCTGAAAGCTTATGGATCCGTTATTGGTCAAACTACCCGTGGAGTTTATGGTCAAATCACCAGTGATATTCAGGATTGAACCGGAAGTAGGGGATACGATGAGTTCGCCATTAATGACGAGGTTATTCAACAACGGAGTGCTTACATCTACCGTCAGCGTGCAACCCGCATTTATCGTAATATTCTGACCCGCAAGAGGGGCTGCCGGACTCCACGTAGCGGTAGCCCAATTGCCTGATGCAATGCAAGTTACTTGAGAAAATACATCCGATAGGGGTGCAAGGATCAGGCATACCCAAACAATCCAGTAAAGTCGAAAACTACTCCTGGAGTTTCGGGAAATGGTTTTATTCATTAGTAATATCTGTAGGGGAACAGACACAAGTGACGGATTTTAGGTCAGCGTTAAATCTTGAATCGGTTTAAATGTAACAACAGGGCGTCTCAAAATGAAACAAAATGTGACGCAACCATACCGTTTTCATGCGATATCATGATTGAAGATCGATAAGGGTTAATCGAATAGGTGACTACACCTATTAAATCGATCAAGGCCTAAGTAAAACCTTGCCTAGGAAGGCACAATTCTCCAGAAAAGAGTAGTCAGAACTCTCGACGATTTGGTCGCCATTGATGTCTTCCCTACGATAGAGCGATAACGGGGTTGAGTTCGTAGCTGTTCCGACTAGCAACAAATCGGTTAAATTGATAACATCATCCTGATTAACATCACCGGCATACAACCCATAGATTCCGGTTTCTAATAACACCAAATTACTTCCAAATGCCGCATTGGCTGAAGCCGAAAAATCGAAAGTGGTGTCCGGAGATCCGAAGTAGAAAGGGGTATTACTCCAAGTTTCCAAATGGTTACGGTGTTCAACGGAAATGTAATAACTCTGTAGAAGTGAAGGCTGGGGAAATTCAACCAATGCTTCTCCATTAGTTTCTAATAAAGCTTTGGATTCGTATTGTAGAGTATAAGGAGCTGTAGCGTTATATAGTTTCACTGTCAGCGAATCTGCGATGGTGTCCAAGCTCACGGGATTAATAGTGGCCCTCATAAGTCCATTGCCTTCATAGAAACCCTGCAGAAAAGCTTTTACGAAAAGATTGAAACCATAGGGTTCGACAGCAAAGATGTTCGAATAGCAACCCTCGTTGGAACCCAAGCCATTCCGGGGAGCGATTCGATAACGGTATGTTTCTCCCTTCAACAGTACGCCAGTCGTGTAAAACGTATCAGGTACATTTGAAGCGATGAGTGTTGACGCAGGATTGGAAGTCAATGTGTCCAAATAGACGTCGTATCCAGTAGCACCAGTCACTCGATTCCAGGTGATGGTGATACCGTTGAAGGAAACGCCGGAAGTTGGGCTGGGGGGATAGAACGAGGTTGGACAATTCGGTAGCGTAGACGTCACACAGATCGTAAAACTTCCTCGTCCTGCTCCAGCGGTGAATTGATACACACGAACATAATACGTGCTTCCGATGGTTAGTCCTGTCAGGTTCACTACTTCTGCTTGAGCATTCTTGGTTGAGTTGGTACAGCTCATGGAGGTCAGCGATCCGCAACTGCCAGAGAACAATTGTACCGTCGCATTGAATTTGTGACCCGATTGAACGGTTACTGTTTCGTTCGTATTTACAGCTACAAAGGAAAACCAGACATCGTCGTCAGAGTTCGGAGCAGGATCCGGGGAAACAGCTGAACATGCCGTCATTCCAGTAGATGCTGTTGCCGTAAGACTGTTTCCCGCCGTCGCCGTGCAGGAAACACCGATAGTCAATGGAATGGCTCCTGAACAATTGTCGTTGGAAGGAGCTCCTGGATTGGTGAAGACACAGATCGCGAAATCACCACCCAAAGTCCCTGACGCTACATAACCGACACCGTAGTGAAAGACACGCACGTAATACGTGTTGCCGACCGTCAGTCCGGTGACGTTGGCGGTTTCACTGAAACCAGTGCCAATGGTGCCACTATAGGCTATTCGGGTGGTAGCGTTGGTGGGTAAGGTGGAAAAGACCTCCACCGAAGGGTCGTAGTTGGTGCCTCCGTAAACTCGGACGGAAGCGGTGGTAGCCGTAGCCACGAATTTGAACCAAACATCATCATCGGCTACACCTAAGCCGGACTGGACCGTAATGCCACTTGACGTGCCTCCGGCTGAGGAAAACACACTGCCACAAAGGTTGGTGCAAGGAGCTGCGTTCACCGCAATCAAAACAGCTCCTGCGGGTGCATCGTTGGCAGGAATAGAGGATGAGGGTGGAACATAGGCTGTATACGTTCCCGGGGAGAACCGAATGATCGAATTGCACTCGGGAACCGTCAAGAGGTTATTGACTGCCTTGGATGTGGTATCCTTGAAATTACGGGTATTATGAACCTGTTGGGAAAGCACTTCGCCTACCGAAGTAGAGCTGGAAACGTTCAGCGCATTGATGCCTAACGAATAACTGAATAAGGGAGCAGTTCCGCTGTTGATGTTGCCGAAGAAACCGGTCATGGTTCCGTAGCAGAATTCAATCACGTTCGTTCCTTCATAGAGTTTGACTTGGAAGTTCAGGTCCGCCCCTTGAATCAGGTTGGTTTCCATCCCAATCCATTCCACCGTAAAAACTCGATTAGGAGATGTTCCACTTGTGAGGTACCGAATGGAAGAACTTAAACCGCTAGATAATCCGTTGTTGCCCTGACAGGTCAGGTCGTCCCAGAAGGGAGCCAATACCGCCACAGACTTGGTGG
>CAYWDY010000160.1:1170-5788 GCA_964455985.1 uncultured Flavobacteriales bacterium | reverse complement strand
ATGGCAACGGGATTCCGGAGGCCATCCGGGAGAAGGTGACGGGATCGTTCTTCAGTACGCGTACCGAAGGGCAAGGCGCAGGCATAGGTCTATCAGAAGCAGAACGGATCATGAAGACGTTGCATAATGGTGAGCTTGTCATCGAATCGGAAACCGGTCGAGGCACGGATGTTTATATCAAATTCTACCGGTCATGATGAAGCATACACTCTTGATTCTTTTTGCCCTCTCTTTAGTGCATTCTGGCAAGGCCCAGTCCATGGAGGAACTGAAAAGCATGAAAGCCAAGGCGGAATACGTGGGAACCCGTCCCGAAGATTTGGACAGGATGGTACAGCAACTAAGAGGCTTCACGCCCACCACTTCCGAGGAACGGGAAGCTCTTCAGGAACTGCGTCGTTCCATCAGTTCTTCTTACGCTGCGAATAACCATTACCGTCCCGCCTACCGGGAATACCTCAACTATCTTTCCATCAAAGAAGAAGGGTTTCGAAATGATCGGCAATCTGCGTTGGAAGCCAAAAACGCAGCGCTGCAATCTCGCCTGGAAAGAATCGATCAAGAGCAGCAATCAACCCGTGAGACCGCGGATGACTTGGAAACCTCCGCTGCCCGATACAGCTCCTTCCGAAGCAACTACAAACGTTTTTTCTCTGCCGCCATCATTGCCCTCTCTGCCCTATTCGGCCTTTCGTTATTCCGTTCTGGACTTCGCCTGAGAAACATGCGCAGCAGCACGGAGGAATCCCGGACTAATCTGACCGATATACATCGTGTTGCGTTACTAGGTAAATTATCCAAAGGCAACCGCGAACAGCATCGCAGTTACTGCCATTCGGAATTAAACGCCCTTCGCGAATTGAAAGCGAAAATACAATCCTCGGGTGGTCAGGGGCAGGCTGAGGTATTATCCTCCATTAAAACGGTAGAGATGACCTTGGAAAAAAGCGCGGCTCAGAACTGATCCAACGTCCTACGGATGATGGCAATGCCATCCATCAGTTGTTCTTCCGTCAGGATCAAGGGCGGAGCGAACCGAATGGTATCACCGTGAGTGGGTTTGGCCAACAGTCCGTTTTCCTTCAGAGCCAGGCATACATCCCAAGCTTCTTTTCCTTCGGTCGGCGCTATGACCATGGCGCAGAAAAGTCCTTTTCCTCGAACCGATTTCACCATCGGGTGACTAATGGCTGAAAGCTCTTTCAGCAATATCGCACCCAAACGCGCTGAATTCTCCACCATTTTCTCTTCCTGCAGAACCTGCAACGCAACCGTGGCTACGTGCGCAGCCAACGG
The DNA here is from genome assembly GCA_964455985.1 of uncultured Flavobacteriales bacterium. Classification (GTDB taxonomy): domain Bacteria; phylum Bacteroidota; class Bacteroidia; order AKYH767-A; family 2013-40CM-41-45; genus Pollutiaquabacter. Next base: position 4,492 of record CAYWDY010000160.1, on the reverse strand, counting down.
ATTGCCTCCGTAAGTACTGCCGTGTTGACCAGGCCGAATGCACAACATGATTTCATCGTCCGCCAATACGGCGGATACAGGCAATAAACCACCGGAAAGAGCTTTACCCAAAATCAGGATATCACCGCGTACGCCTTCGTGATCGCATGCCAACATCTTTCCTGTCCGTCCCAATCCGGTCTGGATTTCATCGTCGATGAACAACACATTCTTCGCCCGGCATAGGTCAAAAGCGGCTTTCAAATACCCTGTATCGGGTAAGACAACCCCAGCTTCGCCCTGAATGGGTTCAATCAGAAATCCGGCGACAGTCGGATCCTCCAATGCCGTTTCCAAGGCAGGGATATCGTTGTACGGTATCTTGATGAAGCCCGGTGTGAACGGTCCGAAATTTCCGTACGAGTCGGGATCACACGATGCCGAAATCGCCGTGATGGTGCGGCCGTGGAAATTGCCCTCGCAAACGATGATCTTGGCTTGGTTTTCCGGAATGCCTTTCTTCTCGTAAGCCCATCGGCGACACAACTTCAATGCCGTTTCCACCCCCTCAGCACCGGTATTCATGGGTAATACTTTGTCGTATCCGAAAAGTTGTGTGATGTACTGTTCGTAGAGACCTAGTCGGTCATTGTGAAATGCCCGGGAGGTCAGCGACAAGCGCTTCACCTGATCGATGAGTGCCTGAACGATTCGCGGGTGGTTGTGTCCTTGGTTGAGGGCGGAATAGGCCGAAAGGAAATCATAATACCTTTTACCTTCGACATCCCACACGTAAACGCCTTCCCCCTTCTCCAACACGACCGGTATCGGATGATAATTGTGAGCGCCAAAGCGGTCCTCAAGCTGTATGGCTTGACCGGTCTTCGTCAGGGTGGATTCCATCGGGTTCATGATAAAACAAAGCAAGGAGTTCACTTCAAAGGTAAGCATTGGAGATCAAGGAGTCCATGGATTTGGGTCAACGGTCGGTATTTTAACAGGAGCAGTCTATGAATAAATGTCAACGGATGCCGTTTAACCCACATACATCGTATTTTTGACCCATGAAATTACCTTTTGAGCGGGGCCAGTTGATTCCCGGACTCACCGTCGAAAACATCACCCACGAAGGCATGGGGGTAGCCCGTTTTGAACGCGCTGTCCTTTTTATTGAAAAAGGTGTTCCGGGAGATGTGGTGGACGTACGAGTGCTCCGGACCCGTAAAAAACACGGAGAAGCCGTCATCGAACGATGGATTACTTCTTCACCGTTACGGGCCGAACCGGCCTGCCGACATTTCGGCGTGTGTGGCGGCTGTAAGATGCAACATATCCGATACGAAGAACAGCTCAAGCTGAAAGACAAGTTGGTCAAGGACGCCTTTGAACGTATCGGTAAACTGGACTTTCCGGAATGGGAACCAATCCTGGGTTCACAGCATATCTATGGATATCGGAACCGGCTTGACTACGCCGCCTCCAATCAACGATGGCTTACCGCCGAAGAGATACGCACTGACGAAATCATCCAGGAGCCGGCGCTCGGCTTCCACGTGCCGGGCCGCTTCGATAAAATTCTGGACATCTCGGAGTGTCATCTGCAAGAATCCTTGAGTAATCGGATCCGAAACTTCATCAGGGACTTCGCCCTGTCAAACGACATCAGCTTCTTCCATCCGATTTCTCAGGAAGGTCAATTACGCAATGTGATCGTTCGCTCCACCTCTACCGGAGAGTGGATGACCATCGTGGTATTCAAGGAGGATGTCGAAGAAAAACGCACAGCCCTGTTAACCGCTCTACGGGATGCGTTTCCGGAAATCAATTCCCTGCTTTATGTCATAAACGCCAAGCGGAATGATACGCTGTTTGATCAGACCATTCGGCTATTCCATGGAAAGGAATACATAGAGGAAGCGATGGAAGGACTTCGATTCAAGATCAGCGCGAAGTCTTTTTACCAGACCAATTCCCTGCAGGCGTATGAGCTGTACAAAAAGGTACGCGAGTTTGCCGGACTCACGGGTCAGGAGAACGTGTATGATTTGTACACGGGTACCGGCACCATCGCTCAATTCGTAGCCCGTCACGCCCGCTTTGTCGCCGGTATCGATTACGTGGAAGATGCGATCCGGGATGCCGAAAACAACGCCCGGGCAAACAACATCACCAATGTCTCGTTCCAAGCCGGTGACCTCAAAGACACGTTAACTGATTCGTTCGTTGAACGGTACGGCAAGCCCGATGTGGTGATCACTGATCCTCCACGGGCAGGTATGCACCCCGATGTAGTAGAAAAAATCCTGGCGTTGAAACCTGACCGCATCGTTTACGTTAGTTGCAATCCGACTACACAGGCTAGAGACATTCAACTGATGGGCGGGGATTATCATATCGTCCGGGCCTTGCCAGTCGACATGTTCCCCCACACCATGCACGTGGAATCCGTCGTGCTGCTAAAGAGAACCCACCCCAACTGACCGATGAAACGGATTTTCCTCCAGCTGTTCCTGGCTATCACGCTGACCTCGACAGGGGCATACGCTTCGGAGCCGGATCCTCTCGCTTGGGACTCCTCGGAAAATACGGATCTGGAGCAACAGCAACTGGAGTGGTGCTTCGTCTATTCTAATCGCCTTGGCTTCGACATTGACTACATCGCCAACCCTCGTCTTTTCGATATCATCAGCGATTGGGTTGGTACCCCCTATCACTATTCCGGAGATACGCAGAAAGGGATTGACTGCTCCGGATTCGTGGCCATGGTTTACCAATCGATCTATCACATGGAGTTAACCGGAGGATCCCGGGATATCTACAAAGAATGCTCTCCACTGACCAAAGCCGATCTGAGGGAAGGAGACCTGGTTTTCTTTAAAATCAACCCAACCCGGATATCTCACGTGGGAATCTACATCGGTCAGAACCGATTCGCACACGCCAGTGTCAAATCAGGCGTCATGGTGAGTGATCTGGATGAACCCTATTACCTCCAACGATTCTACAGCGGTGGCCGGATCATCGGTTCCCATTAAACTCAGAAGCATGTCGAAGACTCCCCTGTTGAACGCCTCTCAAATCCGTCAGCGAATCCAACGACTGGCGTGGCAGTTGTACGAAGACAATTCCGGTGAACAGGAAATCGTTCTGGCCGGAATTGTACAAACCGGACATCAGGTGGCCCTCAAGCTTGCCGAAGCCCTGCGAGAAATTTCTCCGCTGAAGGTCACCGTCATTACGGTAAAAATAGACAAGCACCGTCAAGTGGCAGGCTCAGTGGAACTCTCAGTACCCGGAGAAGAATTTAAAGGGAAAGTGGTCGTCTTGGTAGACGATGTGCTGA
>CAYWDY010000160.1:0-1160 GCA_964455985.1 uncultured Flavobacteriales bacterium | reverse complement strand
TTGCTCTACGCCATGAAACCGTTCCTTCAGATTGATATACGCAAGCTTCGCACCGTAGTCTTGGTCGACCGAAACCACCGTCGCTTTCCGATTACTGCTGACTTTTCCGGTATGACGTTGGCCACGACGCTCAAAGAACATATTACCGTTGAAGAAGTGAGCGGCGAGCTGGAAGCGTTCATCGAGTAATCGATTGAATGGCTATGACCAGTTGATTGACGGTATCCTCCGCTGACCCACTTTCCCCCTGCAGGACCACATCGGCCTGATGGTAAAAAGCCTCGCGAGCCTGCAGGTGCTTTCGCACGAAATCCAGTCGCTGATGATCCGGAATTCCCGAAAGTAACGGTCTCTCTGTGTTGTCATGGATCAGTCTTCGGTACAATTCCTCAGCCTCCCATTTGAGGTAAACCGTCGTCCCATGCTTTTTCATCCAGTCTAGGTTTCCGGGATGGCAAGGCGTACCTCCACCGGTGGCAACCACAACGTTTTCTGTTCCGGCCAAAGCAAAAAGTACTTCCTGCTCTATTCCTCTGAAATAATCTTCACCATGTTGAGTGAAGATTTCCGGAATGGTCAAGCCGCACCGCTCCACTACCCGATCATCCAGATCGATAAACTCACGGTTCATGCGGTCTGCCAAGGAGCGTCCCAAGGTGGATTTACCGCTGGCCATATACCCGATCAAAAAAATCATCGACCTGACGGAATGTTAAGGATACGTCTCATCAAAGGACCTGCCACCAGACTGGTGATCAAGGCCATCAGGATCAAAGCCACATAAAGCGGTTGGGAAATGATTCCCGCCCGGTATGCCAAGGTGCTGAGCACGATTTCCATGGCCCCACGCGCATTCATACCGACGCCAACTGCCAGGGAATTTCTCCAATCCAGTCCTCCCATGAAGGCACCGGTGATGGCTCCTACGAGCTTTCCGGCGGTGGCCAAGAACAGCACCAACAAGACCAACCGCAGGTCGAACAGGTCAATGATATTCACGTAAAGTCCGATACTGACGAAAAAAAGCGGAGCGAAAAAATTGGTAATGAATTGGTGAATGATCTCGCGCGCTTTTTCGTGAAGCTGAGCGCAATCCCCCAGCGCAATACCGAAGATGAACGCGCCCAGGATGGCATGAATTCCCAGGAATTCGGTGAGGG
>CAYWDY010000159.1:4174-5790 GCA_964455985.1 uncultured Flavobacteriales bacterium | reverse complement strand
GGCTTGTTATGGGGCTACGGTGCTCTTTCAGGCTTCACCGGTCAACGGGGGGCTGTCTCCGACGTATCAGTGGTTGGTGAATGGCGTCCCGGTTCCGGGTGCGACGGCAGACAACTACACGCTATTGCTGCAAGCAGGTGTTGATTCGGTCGGTGTCACCATGGTGAGTTCGTTGGGTTGTGTAAGTACCACGACGGCCACTACTTTTTATCCCGTGGCCAATGCCGCCACAGCCTCGGTAAGCTTGCAGTCGTTGTCCGGTGATACCCTGTGTGCTCAGGGAGATCTCGTTGTATTGGAAGGTATGCCGGTGAATCCGGGTCAAAACCCTATCTACCAGTGGTACTTGAACGGCAGTCTATTGTCAGACACCGGACGTGTCCTTTCTTCTAACTTGATTTCACCGGGTGATGCTGTCCGACTGGTCATGATTTCCGATGCACCCTGCGTGCAACCGGCAGCCGCGAATTCGAATACGATTACTTTTTCTGGAATAGCTCCATTGTCACTGATCATGTTCGGTGCAACGCCTGCATGTTCCGGCGAGCCCATATTGATTCAGGCGGGTGTGCGCGGCGGAAAGAAGCCCTATGGATTCCAGTGGTCTGAATCAGGAAGTTCGAATGACTCGTTGTATTTCACACCATCAGGATCCGGGTATGTTTCGGTCGTTGTATCGGACGCGTGCGGTGTTTCTTCCGTCGTCGATTCGTCTTATGTCGTCGTGCTTCCTGCACCCGCCGCGTCTTTTTCTTTTTCGCCAGGCAATCCAGTGGCCGTGGAGTCTGAGATACAATTCAAGGATCGTTCGTCGGGAGCGCAGCAGGTCAGGTGGGATTTCGGCGACGGTTCTGTATCCACGGACAGGTCTCCGGAGCATGCATATCGTTCTCCGGGTACATATTCCGTCTATCAGTATGCGTTGTCCGCGAACGGATGCATCGATACTACGTTGTCGACGGTCATTGTCAGTGAGGATTACACCCTCTACATTCCCAATGCCTTTACACCCAATGGAGATGCCATCAATGCGACGTGGCTGCCGCTGGCTACCCGCGTGACCGGTTTCGACTACATTGTTATCGATCGGTGGGGTAAAAAGGTATTCGAGGGTGATGAAGTCACGCCGTGGCCGGGTACATTCGGTACTTCGGAACGCCGCGTTCCTCCGGGCGTATACAATTACCGGGTAACTATCCCGAATGGTCCCACCTATACGGGCAGGGTCACCATCATTTACTGATCAACCGGACTTGTTCACCGGATTGGCCATTGCTGATCCGCAACAAGTAAATTCCGGCAGGCAATGCACCTGTTTCCAGTCGATGCGTGCCGGAGCTCAACCCGTTCCATTTCTTAGACACTCGCCCCAAGCCGTCAACGAGCTCCAGCGCCACAGGCGTGCGGTAGCTTTCGGGTATGGTGACGGTGATGATATCGTGAAACGGGTTAGGGTATGCCGATAGTTCAAGGTGATTTACTGCGGTTAGATCAGGGGCTCCGGTGTTGATGGATTCATTACAGACCGTCTTTGCTGCATCATAGAGGTAGCGTTCTTTGGCGGGAATCGTACCTGATCCGGAGCCAGCTCCGAGTAGAGGGATACCCCTATGATA
>CAYWDY010000159.1:0-4164 GCA_964455985.1 uncultured Flavobacteriales bacterium | reverse complement strand
CAGTGATCCTGTGCCCGATGGTGTGCTAGCGCCACGCACTACGTTGCCGTATTCGATGTGGTTGGTGCCGACTATCGTATAGTTGCCCTGTAAAAAGGCCGTGCTAGTGACTTCGTTACCTACAAAATGCTGTTGGTCGGAATTGGACGTGCCGGAGCTCATCAAGATGCCATACAGTTCAGCGCGATTTCGGAGGAACGTATTGTAAGGGCCGCTGGGTCCCCACGTCTGGTCAAGCTGGATGTTTTGCACGATGTTCCCTTCGAATAGGTTCGCATACGGATAGTGCCCGTGCATGGAGATGTCGGCACCGTAATTGGCCGGGAATTCAGAGCGGTTTGGGTCGAAGCTGTAATTATACGCTACGACGTTTCCGTTAGCGCCACATTGGAAGGAAAAAGAATGCCGGAGATGATGAAGGATATTATTCTCGATCCGGCAGTTGCCGGTATGGTAATACAACGCAATACCGTAGCCGTGCATAGACGAACCGTTGTACTCAAAGGCGTCGTGGAATCGACAGCCCGTGATGCTGATGTTGGAGGAGGCATCCAGCAATACGTGGGCGCTGATACTCTTCCGTCCTTCGACTCCTCTCACCTGGCATTCGACAGCATGGTAAAAGTTGATTGACGGACAGAAGCAGGAAACGCTGTCGATCCGCTCGAACGAAAGGCACTCGATCGATACTTCACGGATGGGTGTGTAGCGCGAAACAGCAATGGACAACGTCGGATCGTAGGTGATGCGGAGGGGTTGTTCCAGTTCCAAGGAATCGCCTTGACGCGAGAGAATGCGGGTCAGCTGTCCAATGGAATAATCCGCCCACGAGATCGGCTGTGTGTCCCAGGTTCCGTTGGCCTGACGTATTTCCATCCAGTCGCCCGTTTGGATGAGACCGCTGTCAGCCACGGTGATCCAACGGCTGTCTTTGAAGTAACCTCCGGTCACGGGTTTCCAGGCTGAGTTGCCACTGCCGTTTGCCGTGATGCAGTAGCCCGAAGCACCGCTGAAGTTAAAGAGGAAATGGGTGGAGTCGGATGAGGCGCCGCGCAAGACGATGCTGTCGCGAAGGGTAATCGTACTTCTGAACAGGTAATCACCGGGTGGGAAGTAAAGGACAGTACGTAATCCGCCGGCTGCAGTGATCAGCGATCGCAGCGCCACTGTGTTGTCCGTGACGGCATCGCCGGTCACCCCGTATTGTGTCACATCGATCCAGGTTGCCGATGGGTCGATGCTGCCATGGTATCCGCTACCGCTCCAGTCCACCAGTCGGTTGGAAGGAATGACTTGTGCAGAGAGCAAGCAGGGCAGGAGAGAGAGGGTCAGCAAAAACAGCCGGCTACAGATCGTTTTCATAGGGTTAAAAATTGATTTGAATATTGATCGTGTTCCCGCCGCCTTCTTTGTCGATGTTGCCCGGATCTTTTTTGGCCGGCGTGATTTGGTAGGTGACGGTGGTTCCGGGCGGAGGAGGAGGGGCCGGATGATTTCTAAAATGTATGTTGATGTTCTGGTGGAAGACGACATGGAGCCCTTGGTATTTCCGCTTCTGGAATTTCAACAGCTTCACGAGGCGGATAGCCTCCTCGTCGCAGCCGTAGCCGATGCCATGCTTGACGCGAGTGTTGCTCACATCACCGAATACATCGATATCGAAATCAACACTGACTGTTCCCTGAATGCCATTCTTCAAGGCCTCTTCAGGATATCGCATGTGGTCCTTGATGAACTGGTCCAATCCTTTTTTACCGCCTGCAAAAACAGGCTGGCGAATGGGGTCTTTGTGTTTTTTCTTGTTCTGTTTCACCGTTCGTTCTTTCTACCGGAAAAATAGAAAAAAGAAAGCCGGAGGTTACTCCGGCTTTGTCAGGTATTATACACAGCAAGCGTCACTTAACCTTGCCCACGTACGAACGGTCGCGGGTGTCGATCTTGATGACCTCTCCTTGGTTCACGAACAAAGGTACCATGATGGTCGCTCCGGTTTCTACCGTAGCCGGCTTCAGCGTATTGGTAGCCGTATCGCCGCGAACACCCGGCTCGGTATAGGTGATTTCCAACTCCACAAACGTGGGGGCTTCCGCCGTAATGGGCATGTCGCTTTCAAAGGCCACCTTGACAACCATACCCTCTTTCAGCAAGTCGGCGTTTTCACCGAACATCTCCTTGCCCACATACGTCTGGTCGTAGGTTTCCTGGTCCATGACCACGATGTTTTCCCCTTCGGGATACAAGTATTGCATTTCTTTGAATTCCACCCGGGCGACCTCAACGGACTCGCCGGAACGGAAACGGTTCTCGACCACTTTTCCTGTTTTCAGGTTTTTCATCTTGACCTGATAGAACGCACGCAAGTTGCCCGGGGTGCGGTGGATGTATTCCGTAATGAGGCATAATTCGCCGTTGAATCGGAGGATAGTACCTACGCGGATGTCGCCTGTATCTGCCATAAAAAGTGGATTTTTTAATTCGTTCGCAAAGGTATGGAATACCTCACAACCTGCCAACTTTCGGCCTTGAGGACGTTGTGGAATATCTTCCGTGAATCGTGACGTCTTCCGTACCTTGGAGCCGTGAATTGCAAGTATTGGCTCGTTTGCCTGATGGTTCTGCCCCAGATCCTCCTCGCTCAAGAGGCCAGGATTTCGGTTTCGGGCAGGGCCTTTGACCGGGATAACCCCTCCCTTCGGTTGCCCGATCTCATGGTCATCAACCTGGCCACGTCCCAAGGTTTCTTCGGCTTGGCCGACGGCACCTTTCTTATTTCCGTTTCACCCACGGATACCCTCATGGTGGCCTCCACGGGCTACGAATTCCAGAAATTCTGTTTCCGGGATTCCACCGGTAAGACCAGTTTTCAGATTTCCGTTCCGCTCCAACGACTGAAAGTGAACCTTCGGGAGGTGACTATCTTTTCACCGCGGGAGTTGAATTCCATTTACAAAGACATCGAGAAGTTAGGATATAACAAGAAGGATTTCCAGCTCAGCGGGATCAACGTGCTCGAAAGCCCGATCACTTTTCTGTACCAGGAGTTCAGTCAGAAAGAACAGTTGAAACGCCATAATGCCGAACGGATTAACGACGATAAGCGTCGGCAATTGCTCAAAGACCTTCTCGTCAATTACGTTTCTTACGACATCATCCAGCTGGACAGTTATGAATTCGATTCCTTTATCGATTTCTGCCAGGTTCCGGAATACTATTTGAAGACCGCTTCTCAGTATGATTTCTGCCTATACATCAAGCAGAAGTTCATGGTGTATCAGTCGCTCAAACCCAGAAAATAGGGCTCCCGATTTAATCGCTTTGTTTTTCCCATTTGCTTACCACCGCCGTCGCTACTGCATTGCCCATGACATTCGTGGCCGAGCGGCCCATGTCGAGCAGCCAATCGACGGCTAACAGTAACGTGAGTCCTTCTTGGGGAATGTTGAAGGTCTGAAGCATACCGGCAATTACAACCAGCGACGCTCTGGGTACTCCCGCCATTCCCTTGCTCGTCACCATCAGGATAAGCATCATGGTCACTTGTTGGGTGACCGTCAGGTCGATGCCATAGGCTTGCGCAATGGAGACGGTGGCAAAGGTCATATACATGATCGAGCCATCCAGATTGAAAGAATATCCCAGCGGAAGGACGAAGCTGATGATGCGGTCGGGGCATCCGAAGCGCTCCAGCGCGAGGATGGTTTTGGGCATGGCGGCTTCGCTGCTCGCGGTGCTGAAGGCCAGCAGCATCGGTTCTTTCACCTCCTTGAATAGCGCCAGGAACGGAATGTTCAGCCACCGGCATATCAAGGGTAAAATCACAAACACAAAAGTCAATAGTCCGCCGAAGAAGCAGAGAATCAAGTGCGCATAACCGGTGAGTATACCCAAGCCGCGTTCGCCGATGACGGCTGACGTCGCGCCGAAGACGGCGATTGGGGCCGCTTTCATGACGTATCCCGTCACTTTAAGCATGATGTGGGCAATGGCGTCAAAAAAATCGATGACGATCTTCCCTTTAGCTCCCAACGAAGCGGTGGCGACGCCGAAGAAGAGGACGAAGACGATGATCGGCAGAATCTGGTTGCGGGCCATGACATCGACGATGCTCTCGGGGAAAATATGGGTGACGAAGGTTTTGGGGTCAAAAGAGGTAGCCGTTACCGA
>CAYWDY010000158.1:0-5837 GCA_964455985.1 uncultured Flavobacteriales bacterium | reverse complement strand
CCAGCATATGAGGACCGTCCTTGGGCAGCGTCTTCAACCACACGATGGAGTGAACATTGCTCGTATAAAAACTCCATCGTGTGGTTGAAGACGCTGCCCAAGGACGGTCCTCATATGCTGGCCCAGGCCGGTCAGGAAAACGCCGGACTGGTTGCCATCGGTGACGGTCTGGCCTGCGCCTTCAAGATTGAATCACATAATCACCCATCAGCCATCGAGCCCTACCAGGGTGCGGCTACCGGTGTGGGTGGTATCAACCGCGATATTTTCACCATGGGCGCCCGTCCAATCGCCCAACTTAATTCGCTCCGCTTCGGCAACCCCGATTCCGAACGTAACAAATGGCTCCTCAAGGGAGTAGTTAAAGGCATCGGCGATTACGGCAACGCTTTCGGTGTTCCCACGGTCGGTGGCGAAATCTATTTTGACGATTGCTATTCCATCAACCCGTTAGTCAACGCCATGTCTGCCGGCATCGTTGAGGTGGGCAAGACGGTATCCGCTATTTCCTACGGTCTCGGTAACCCGGTATTCATCGTGGGGTCTGCCACGGGGAAGGATGGAATCCATGGCGCTACGTTCGCCTCGGGCGATCTACACGAAGATTCTGCGGAAGATCTGCCTTCCGTTCAGGTGGGCGATCCCTTCACCGAGAAACTGTTGCTTGAAGCTTCGCTCGAAGTCATCGCTACCGGTGCTGTTGTCGGCATGCAGGATATGGGTGCTGCCGGTATCATCTGTTCTACTTCGGAGATGTCAGCCAAGGGCCGTCACGGCATGGTCATTCACCTCGATCGTGTTCCTACGCGTCAGAAGAATATGCTTCCTTGGGAAATTCTCCTCAGCGAATCCCAAGAGCGGATGCTTATCGTCGTCAAAAAAGGGCGCGAGAAAGAAGTCTTCCGCGTTTTTGATAAATGGGACCTCAACTGCGTTCAAATCGGTGAAGTCACCACCGGAAACCAACTCAAGTTCTTTATGAATAAAGAGCTCGTAGCGGAAGTGCCGGCTGACTCCTTAGTTTTGGGCGGAGGTGCTCCGGTTTATCAACGCGAATATTCCGTGCCATCCTATTTTTACGAAAGCAAACGATTTTCCATCAACCAGGTTCAAGAGCCTGAAGACCTGAAGGCGGTAGCCAAATTTCTGTTGGCGCACCCCAACATCTGCTCGCGCAAATTCGTCTACGAGCAATACGATTCCATGGTGGGTACCGTCAATATGTCTACCAACTCTCCGTCCGATGCTTCCGTGGTAGATATCCGGAATACGGACAAAGCCATCGCACTTACCGTTGATTGTAATGGAAGGTATGTGTATGCTGATCCGGAACAGGGCTGCGCTATAGCGGTCGCCGAAGCTGCCCGGAATATCATCAGCAGCGGTGGTGAGCCCTCGGCGATCACCAATTGCCTCAACTTCGGAAATCCATACAACAAAGAGGTTTATTGGCAGTTCGTCAATGCCATTAAAGGCATGGGAAAGGCCTGCCGTAAGTTCAAGACGCCGGTAACCGGTGGTAACGTCAGTTTTTATAACCAGAGCTCCGACGAAGGTCCCGTATTCCCCACGCCGACCATTGGCATGTTAGGCGTGTTGCCCTCCAAATCGCAGCGCATGACGTTGGATTTCAAAAAGGCAGGTGACGCTATTTTCCTGATCGGTGAAACCGTCAACGACATCGCTTCCTCGGAATACTTATACTCGTGGCACGGTGTCAAGAATTCTCCTGCGCCCTACTTTGACCTGGATAAGGAGTACGCCACACATCAGGTGGTCCGCAAACTCATTGTCAAGGGATTGGTTGAATCGGTTCACGATGTTTCCGACGGAGGACTATACATAACCCTCATGGAATCAGCCATGCCGCGTGGTCTGGGATTCTCCATCGAAACGGACTTTGATATTCGCCCCGATGCTTTCTTCTTCGGTGAGTCGCAAGGCCGCTTCGTGGTCAGCGTCAACGAATCCAAGTTGGATGAATTCGTCGATGTATTGATGAAGTCAGGAATCGATTTCTCCAACCTGGGTACCGTCAACGAGGGCGAGGTGATCGTCGATGACGAGACATGGGGCACGATCGCTGAGGCGAAAACGACCTACATGGAAGCGTTGGGTAAGAAGCTTTCCTGATCGACGAAGCGACTTCAGCTTCGTCGCTGAATAGCAGCGCTGGCCGCACTGATGATTCCACCCAAGAGTAGGATGATGAAGAACATCATCGACGCTTGCGTGTTCACATTCAGATTATCGGTAGCATTGTCCCGCATTTGTTGATCCAATACATCCAGCGCGGCTTGAGCTTTTTCAGGGACAGGTTGATGTTCCAAGATCCATGCACGCTGGTGTTCGTAATACCGGTTCATCCACGTAGCTCCGTTCAGTTCCAAGAATAGATAGATGACGAAATAGGTGCACAAGGCAGCGACCAGTGTAATGGACAAGCCGGTGTAAAAGGCGGAGTTGAAAGGAATCCGCCCTTGGAATTCACGCTCCCGGCGGTGGCGGATACCCATGAAAATGCAACCGGCAAGAGGCAAGAGCAAACCTGCATATCCGAATGCCAGACTGAGTTCAAAATCGTAACGGCTACCCCAAAGCAGGTAGGGGATGAACAAGACGATGCTGATCAAGGCGCCGGAAAGTAATCCGTAGCGAAGCGCCGGTTTGTTAGCCAGATCCATGGTGTAGTTGAATCCAAGATAGCTATTTGCACGACTTGGCGCAATCTCCCGAATGCTGTATTTTTCAAGTAAATACACCCTAATTCGGGTATCTTGTGTCCCTCATTCAAACGCCATGAGACTAACTATTCTATCCCTGTGTTTCTTTGCCTTGGCTCAATCACTGTCGGCCCAGGTTACCCCCACACCCGCCTTGGAACGTATCAAAGGCATCGAGCGACGGAAAGCCCTCGAAGCACAATCCATGGTGCAGAACGTTCCTTTTCGCAACATCGGCCCTACCGTCATGAGCGGCCGCGTCGTGGACGTGGATGTCAACCCCAATGACCCGACGGAGTTTTACGTAGCCTACGCCTCCGGCGGATTGTGGTACACCCGGAATAACGGGCAATCCTTTAAGCCTCTCTTTGACCACGAAGATGTCATCGGTATCGGTGATATCGCCGTCAACTGGAAGAACAGGCAGATTTGGATCGGAACCGGCGAGGTGAATTCCAGCCGCAGCTCCTACCCGGGACTCGGGATGTATTTCAGTCCGGACTCAGGTAACACATGGCAATACAAAGGCCTCCCTGAATCGCATCACATCGGTGCAGTCGTTCTGCATCCGACGGATCCGAATACCGTTTGGGTGGCTGTACTTGGACACTTGTTTTCACCCAGCTCCGAGCGTGGTGTGTTCAAGACCACTGACGGCGGCACATCGTGGAAGCACGTGTTGGCCGTGGATGAGAATACCGGTGCGGTAGAAGTACAGATCGACCCCAAGAATCCATCCGTCCTCTACGCCGCCATGTGGCACCGCGAACGTCGTACTTGGAATTTCGTGGAGAGCGGTACTACCAGTGGAATGTATAAATCGACCGACGGGGGAGTGCAATGGAAGAAATTGAGTGTCGAAGGATCGGGATTCCCGACCGGCGATGGTGTGGGAAGGATCGGTATCGCGGTATTCCCCGGCAATACGGACATCCTGTATGCAGTCGTGGACAATCAGTCCAAGCGTCCGGACGAGGAGCCTAAAGACACATCCGTGCTTACTGCGCTGGATCTGAAATCCATGGATAAGCAACAGCTGCTGAACACCCGAAACAAGAAGCTGGAGCGATTCCTGCGTCAAAGCGATTTTCCGGAAAAGTACACCGCTGAAAGTGTAAAGGAGCTGGTGGAGAAGGATTCTCTACAGGTCCAGGACTTGGTGGATTATCTCAACGATGCCAACAATTCGCTTTTCGATACGCCGGTCATCGGAGCAGAATTGTATCGGAGCGATAACGGCGGTATTAGTTGGAAGAAGACCAACAAGGAATACATGCGTTCGCTCTACTTCACGTACGGCTATTATTTCGGAAAAGTATTCGTATCGCCGTTTGACGATAAGAAGGTCGTTCTCGGCGGATACCGGCTGATCATGTCCAAAGATGGAGGCGAAACATTCGCTGCCATCGACGGCGACAATGTACATGCCGACCACCATGCCGTGTGGATGAATCCGGTCCGCGACGGACATATCATCAACGGCAACGACGGCGGACTGAATATCACGTATGACGACGGAGCGACTTGGTTCAAAGCCAATACGCCTCCGGTCGGTCAATTCTACGCGGTGACCACGGACATGGAAGAGCCCTATAATGTATATGGTGGATTGCAGGATAACGGAGTTTGGGTGGGATCATCGACCTCGGAAATATCGAACGGATGGCACGACAGCGGACGCAATCCCTATCAATCCTTGCTCGGTGGCGACGGGATGCAAATCGCCGTGGACACACGTGACAACACGACCGTCTATACCGGATACCAGTTCGGTAACTATTACCGGCTGAACAAGAACAGTCCGGATTACAACCATCCGATCAGACCCAGAAACAACGTCGGTGACCCGAACTACCGGTTCAATTGGCAGGCTCCGATTTGGTTGTCACGTCATAATCAGGATATCCTATATTTCGGTTCCAACCGTTTCCATCGCTCCATGAACAAGGGCGATGACATGAAAACACTCTCCACTGACTTGACAGCCGCTGATAAGTCCGGTGACGTTCCGTTCAACACCATCACCTCGATCCACGAATCTCCGCTCCGCTTTGGTCTCCTTTATTGTGGAACTGACGACGGAAGGGTTTGGAGAAGTCAGGATGTAGGATACTCATGGAGCAGGGTGGATGCAGGACTTCCGCAAGGAATCTATGTGAGTCGGGTTACGGCGTCTGCTCATGCTGAGGGTAGGGTTTATGTGACCTTGAACGGATGTCGCAGCGATCATTTCAAGCCCTACATCTTCGTCAGCGAGGACATGGGAACTACCTGGAGTGAAATCGGAGCGACGCTGCCGTATGAATCCGTGAATGTGTTGCGCGAAGATCCCACCGACGAGAACTTGTTGTATGTGGGAACGGATAATGGCTTGTATATTTCCATTGACCGAGGGCGGAATTGGATGGCCATGAACGGAGGACTACCCCGTGTGGCGGTCCATGATCTGATGGTGCACCCGCGCGATCCGGAATTGGTTTTGGGTACCCATGGTCGAAGTCTCTATATCGCATCGCTTTCTGAAGTGCGCCAGCTGAAAGATTCTTTGTTGATGCAGCCGTTGAAAGTCATGTCGGCTCCGCCACTGGATTGGTCTTCACACTGGGGGAAGCGGTACGGTGATTTTGAAGACGTAGATGTCCCAACACTCAACATCAGTTATTTCTCGAAGGAATCCGGGGTGGTTTCAGTATCGCTGAAATCTCCCAAAGGTGTCTCCCTCATCGCACTTACCGATACCGCTGAATTGGGGATTAACCACCTGAGTATTCCCTTGCACGTGGAAGGCGCAGCTAAACAAGCCTTGGAGAAAGAGTTGAAGGGTAAATCAGCACTCGTTAAGGCGGAAGACGGCATGTATTACTTACCGGTCTTCACGTATTCCTTAGAGTTGAAAAATGCATCCGGAGCCTCGGCCACGCAATCCGTGGAAATCAGGAAAAAGGAGGACAACGGAAAGACTGAGCAAGGCGGGCGCCCCGAAATCGATTGAGCAAGTTCTACTGAAAACGAGAAGGCCTGTTGTCATCCAACAGGCCTTCTTTATTTTCTGGTGTAGTTATCACTTCTTGTTTTCTCTTAGGTCGCGGTCGATAAAGTCCCGCACCTTGGCAG
>CAYWDY010000157.1:0-5837 GCA_964455985.1 uncultured Flavobacteriales bacterium | reverse complement strand
CTGCTAGCGTGGAACCAGCACAAACATGAAGCCTCCGGTCGTTTTATTGCTGGGGAAAATTCCCCCGCCGTACATGGGGCCATCGATTGCCACACGCATTCTGTTGGATTCATCCTTGAAGGATCGTTGCAGGTTGATACATCTCGATACACGCGCTCACCAATCGTTGGATAGCATGGGTCGTTTCGGCCTCTCGAAATTGTTCCGCACGTGGTGGATCTATTCCCGCATGAAGCTGTTGATACTTCGCTATTGGCCGAGTTTGGTGATCATCCCCGTTTCCCAGTCCACCATGGGTTTTTTCAAAGACTCGTGGTACCTGATCATTGCCAAGTTGTTTTTTCGAAAAGCGGTTTTTCATCTCCGGGGAAGCAACTTCAGGAACTGGTATGAATCAGCTCCCTCCATCTTCAAGGTGTACGTTCGCATCATGCTTTCCTGGTGTGATGGGGTCATTGTACAAGGGGAGAGGTTGCGTCCTATTTTCCGAGGTTTGGTGCCAGACCACCGAATCCACGTAGTGCCTAACGGGGGGAATTATCCATTTCAGCCGAAGAACGGAGTCCATTCGCCTTTCCGGTGGCTTTACTTGGCCAATCTTCAGGCTTCCAAAGGAATCCAAGATGTGCTGGCTGCCGTGAATGAACTCAAAAAGCAAGGAAAGGTTGATTTCGTATTGGAAGTCGTGGGTTCCTGGCGTTCCGAAGAAACGAAACGAACCTGTCTCCAGCTCGTAGAAGAGCACCGCTTACCGGTGGAATTCCGACCGGCTGCCGGTGGTGATGAAAAATGGGAAGCCTTCCGTCGTGCGGACGGATTCCTCTTTACGCCCCGGGAGCCGGAAGGACATCCGTGGGTCATTGTCGAAGCGCAAGCGGCTTCCCTACCGATTATTGCAACGGACCAGGGTGCCATTGCCGAGGCGGTGACGGACGGTGTGAACGGTTTCATCGTTCCGGTGAATGCTCCGTTGGATATCGCGGACCGGATGAAGCGATTGATGAACAACCCGGAACTCCATGCGGAGATGTCCGAAAAAAGCAGGGCCACCTACGAATCAAAATACACCGAGGAGCGGATGGTCGATAACATGATGAATGCGATTACTGCCTTCACCGCCTAAGGCACGTGGACTAAACGATATGCAACAACTCACCCAGAACCTGCGCGACGGCGAGATGAAACTCTTGGAAGTGCCTTTCCCGGCCCTGCCATCGGGTTGTGTGTTGGTGCGTACGCATTATTCGCTGATCAGTACAGGCACCGAGGGCAAGTCCGTCAAGGATGCTCGTTTGGGTTATGTCGCCAAGGCCCGCGCCCGGAAAGACGAAGTCAAGAAAGTGATCAAGGCCGCCCGGACCTACGGGTGGCTGAATACGTATAAGATGGTGATGAACAAACTCGATGCTCCTTCGGCATTGGGTTATAGTTGCGCCGGTGTTGTCATCGCCGTCGCTTCGGATGTGACAGCGTTCAGAACCGGCGACCGCGTAGCCTGCGGAGGAAATACCGCCGTCCATGCTGAGGTAGTCGCTGTGCCGGTCAACTTATGTGTGAAACTGGGTGACCAAGTCGATTTTTCCCACGCCGCCTTCACCACCATCGGAGCCGTGGCCCTTCAAGGCGTCCGTCAGGCCGACCTGCGGCTGGGCGAACATTGCGCCGTCATCGGTCTCGGTCTCCTGGGTCAACTGACGATTCAGCTGCTGCAAGCTTCCGGTGTCAAAGCGTTCGGAATTGATGTGGACCAAGGTGCTGTGAAAATGGCCAGAGAGCTGGGAGCCGATCTGGCCCTGGAACGCAACCGCGAAGACCTGGAAGCCATCGTAGCGGAAGCCACCGATGGTCACGGCGTCGATGCGGTAATCATCACGGCAGGCACGGACTCCACCGATCCGGTGGATCTTGCCGGTGGGTTGGCGCGCAAAAAAGGTAAAGTCATTGTGGTAGGCGCTGTGCCTACCGGCTTCAAACGCGCCAATTATTTCAAAAAAGAGTTGGACCTCCGTATGTCCAGTTCCTATGGTCCCGGTCGTTACGACAGGGAATACGAAGAAGAGGGACTTGATTATCCTTATGCCTATGTACGTTGGACGGAGAACCGTAACATGCAGGCTTTCGCCGATTTGCTGCAGTCCGGTAAACTACAATTAACACCGCTACTGACACACGTCTTCGCCTTTGCGGAGGCTCCCAAAGCGTACGACCTGATCTTGAATCGGACGGAACCCTTTTTCGGTATCGTACTCAAGTATGACGCTCAAAAGGAGTTAGCCTCCACCGTGACACTTCATGAGCGATCCTTCCATGCGTCGGAACCCAATATCGGGCTGATCGGCGCTGGATCCTTCGCCCAGAATTTTCTGTTGCCGGCCCTGCAAGGAAATGCAGGTATGGTGGCCATTGCGACTGCACGCCCCAACAACGCCCGGAATATCGGTGACAAATACGGCTTTGCTTCCGTGACCGGCCATGCTGCTGACATCTTCAAAGACACGCGAATCAATACGGTTTTCATCGCCACGCGTCATGACACTCACGCCGAGTATGTATTGGAATCCTTGAAAGCCGGAAAGCATGTCTTCGTGGAAAAGCCCTTGTGCCTGCATCCGGGAGAACTGGATATCATCCGGGAGGAATACGCGAAAGGAACATCGCGCCTGATGGTCGGCTTCAACCGCCGCTTCGCGCCGTTGATCGTCAAGTTGAAAAAGGCCCATGCCAACGGCGGCCCCGTGGCCATCAATTACCGGATCAATGCCGGTGTAGTGCCTGCGGACCATTGGGTTCATGATCCGCGGGTAGGAGGTGGGCGAATTATCGGTGAGGTATGTCACTTCGTGGACCTCTGTATGTTTCTTGCCGGCGCTCCCATCACGCACGTGTCCGCCACTAC
The DNA here is from genome assembly GCA_964455985.1 of uncultured Flavobacteriales bacterium. Classification (GTDB taxonomy): domain Bacteria; phylum Bacteroidota; class Bacteroidia; order AKYH767-A; family 2013-40CM-41-45; genus Pollutiaquabacter. The sequence continues at coordinate 2,941 of CAYWDY010000157.1, read as the reverse complement.
GTTGGAAGTGAGCGGCGGTCAGCCGGATTCCATAGTGGTTAATCTGCAAATGGCCAACGGGAGCATCGCCTCCATCAGTTATTTCTCCAACGGAAATGCTCACCTGCCGAAAGAGCGACTCGAAGTTTTCGGCCGAGGCACGGTGGCGGTGATCGATGATTTCGTTTCGATGACCACCTACGGCACCCGCACCCAGAAGGAGTCGTTGGCGCAGGATAAAGGACACGCGGCCGGTATACGTGCGTTTCTCACTTCTATCCGCGAAGGCAAGCCGGCCCCCGTTCCCTTCGACGAAATCGACCGTACGACACGCGCCACCTTTGCTATCCTGGAATCCATGGCGACTCGGGGCAGCCTTATCACGCTCTGAGATGAAGTTGACTGTACCTCATGTGGAGGAAGCTGTCGCGCGATTGATGCGTTACGTGGAGCGAGACCGTTTTGCCGGGTACGATCCCTATGACATTCTGAACAGCCGCTTTCCTTTTCGATGGTTTGGAACATATGCTTCTGCGGTGGCCACTCAACTTCATAAGCGCAATCCGGTAAACGTAAGGCCTTTGTTGGGCATTCGAAAAGAACACAACCCGAAAGGATTGGGTCTGCTGTTGTCGGCCTATTCCCTACGACAGCAGCTGAACCCCGAGAAAGATGCTAGTGCGGAGATGCGTTTTCTGCTCGAACGATTGAAGGAACTGAAATCGGATGGTTACCAAGGGGCCTGCTGGGGGTATAATTTCCCCTGGGCCAGTCCGGGCAAATTCCTGCCTAGATATGCTCCTAGCAGCGTGGTGACGGCTTTCGTCGTAAAAGGGCTCTACGATTTTCACCGTCTTACAGGCGATGAGGCTGCACTCAAGCTCATCATCGATAGCGCTGATTTCATGTTACATCACCTCGCCGTGACGGAGGACGCTACCGGAATTTGCTTCAGCTATACACCGTATAAAAAAGACATCTGCTATAACGCCAGCCTGCTGGCCGCCGAAACCCTCGCTCGAGTCTATGCCCTCACAGGGAGGGTGGACTTGAAAGAGAAGGCAATAGCTGCGGCCCGATTTGTCGTCAACCGTCAAAAAGAGGACGGACGATGGAATTACTCGCAGGAGGGCGCCGGTGGAACGGAACGGGCACAGATTGATTTTCACCAAGGCTATGTCCTGGATTCGCTCCGGGTCATCCAGTCCCTGACGCAGGAGTCTTCCACTTGGTTGGAGGAATCGATCGTTCGTGGCTTGACCTTTTACGAGCAGAAACAATTCCTCTCCGAGGGGCGCAGCCTGTGGCGGTGGCCTAAGACGTATCCCGTGGATATCCATAACCAGGCCCAGGGCGTCATCACCTTCTCCCGGAACAGCAACGCGTTTGCCGATCAGGTGCTGGCGTGGACTATGGAGAATATGTACGACGAGGCGGAGGGCTATTTCTATTACCGGAAGTACCCCATGTGGACTCACCGCATTCCTTATATACGTTGGTCAAACGCCTGGATGCTGGTGGCTATGACCGAGTGGTTGAAGTTTCGCAAGAACAAGCCGTAATTCATCCCATTTTATGGCTCGATCCTCGGTAACTTCGTCGCGTATGCGTTTTCTGTTCTACCTGGGGCACCCGGCTCATTTCCACCTGTTCCGTGTGGTTATAGGCAACCTGAAAAAGGAGGGTCATGAGGTTTGCATTCTTATCAAGAAGAAAGACATCCTCGAGGACTTGGTCCGCAGGCAAGGGTGGACGTATATCAATATCAATCCGGAAGGGCGGGCCGATAACAAGATGGCCATCGCCTGGAAGTTATTGAAGCGCGACTGGGAGCTTTTCCGGATTGCGAGACGCTTTAAGCCGCAAGTCATGGCCGGTACCTCGGCGGAGATTACGCACGTGGGCAAGCTGCTGGGTATTCCTTCCTATGTATTCAACGAGGACGACGCCGATGTCGTGCCGCTCTTTGCCAAGTTGGCCTATCCGTTGGCAACGTGTATCGTCGCACCAGACAGCTGTAGGGTGGGGAAGTGGTCGTCGAAGAAATTCTCTTATTCCGGTTATCACGAACTGGCCTATTTACATCCGGGACATTTTCTACCCGATGCGTCGCGCATTTCCTCGTTGCATCCCCAAGATCCTTTTTTCATACTCCGCTTCGCGAGTCTGACTGCTCACCACGATGAAGGACGCGGAGGAATAACCCGTGAAGTCGCCGGTAAACTCGTGGACCTATTACGTCCGCATGGACGGATATACATCACCTCGGAGCGACCGCTCGAGAAGGAGTTCGAGGAGTTCCGGATCAAGTTGGATCCTTTGGATATTCATCACGCCCTGGCTTTTGCCTCCATGTACATTGGCGATAGCCAGACCATGGCTGCTGAAGCGGCTTTGCTGGGTACTCCCTCGATTCGCTACAACGATTTCGTAGGGGAGATCAGCTATCTCGATGACCTCGAAAAAGCCGGACTTTCTTACGGAATCAGGACTGATCAGCCCCAGCGCCTGTTCGGTCAGGTGCAACAGTTGCTGGTCGATTTACCGGCATCAAAAACGACGTTTAAACAACGTCTGCGCGAATTCCTCGCCTTGAAAACCGATTGCGCCATTCTTTTCACGCAGCTGTTGATGGATGCGGCCGCGGCTCGACGGTAATCGAAATCATCAGGTGGATTTGCTTTTCGCGTATTGGGGTACACCCCTGAAAACCGCTATGGTGGCGGGTTTTGAGAGCTTTTATCTTGCAAGGTAATCCGTGGTGATTATCTTTGGATAGGTAAACCAGACGGAAACCTTACGCTTTTTTATACGCTTGACGTGAGACACACACTCCTTCATCAGGCGCTCTAAAGCAAAAGCCTTCGTCCTCTTACACTTTGGAAACCGATTGCCGCCTTATTCGAAAAAGAAGGCAATTCGGTAGTGCATCGATTGCACGATAAGTTGTCACCGCCACGGG
>CAYWDY010000156.1:3237-5849 GCA_964455985.1 uncultured Flavobacteriales bacterium | reverse complement strand
TCTATCATCACCACTGAATACCCCCATTCTTCTGAATTCCCGTTGCTGGTTGTCATCGGTGGCCCTACGGCTGCCGGAAAAACTTCGCTTGCCATTGAAGTAGCCCAGCACTTCAAGACAGGAATCGTTTCTGCTGATTCCCGGCAGTTCTATCGGGAAATGAATATCGGTACGGCCAAGCCTTCTGCTCAAGAATTGCAGCAGGCCCGACACCATTTCATTGATAGCCTGAGCATACACGACGACTATGATGCGTCTCGCTTTGAGCAAGACGCCTTGAAACTGCTGGATCAGGAATTCCAATCCAACCGGATCATGGTGATGACCGGGGGCAGCGGACTTTTTATCGAAGCCGTACTGTATGGATTCGATGTCCTACCTGGAAAAGACGACACCATTCGTAAAGAGCTCAACGATAAATTGGAGACAGATGGCATTGTTGCCTTACAAGAAGAGCTGAAAAAGTTGGACCCGGAGAAGGCACGTACCCTTGACATGCAGAACCCGAAACGACTCATTCGGGCGCTGGAGATCATCCGACAACAAGTGCCGCCTACTCTGCCAGTAGCTAAAGAGCCTCGCCGCTTCCGAACCCTCCTGCTGGGCATAACACCTTCCCGTGATGTGCTCTATGAACGCATCAGCAGTCGCGTCGATAGGATGATGCACGAGGGACTATTGGATGAAGTAAGACAGCTTTGGCCTTATCGAGCGCTGAATCCGCTCAGGACGGTAGGCTACACCGAGCTGTTCGAGCACTTGGAAGGTCAGTTCGACTTGCCGACAGCCGTCGAGCGCATCAAGCAGCATTCGCGCAATTACGCCAAGCGACAACTCACCTGGTTCAGGAACCGGATGAGCACCGAATGGTACGACCCGCAGGACACCGAAAAGATCCTAGATCGAATCAGTCACTCACTATGAAAAAAGGCGCTTATCCAAGCGCCTTTTTTTTGTAGAATCAAAGCTAATCCTATTTCTCAGGCATCAACACGAACCGAGCGTAATTTTCTGTCTGAAGGTAGGTGTTGGCGAACGTCTTTATATCATCCGCCGTAAGTTTATTCACCCATTCCGTGTATGACAAAATATCATTGATATCCTCCTTGTTCTGGTCATTAGAGGTAATGGTTCCCATCCAGAACTGATTCTCCATGAGGTTGGTTTCACGCTCGCGAATAGCCGTCTCCTTGATTTTGACTAAGTTCTTCTCTTCGCATCCTTTCGTTTTGACTTCCGCAATGACATCCAATGAAGCCTTGGTCAAAGGCTCTACGTTTTCCGGAGAACACGAGAAATAAATGGTGAGTTCAAGACCGGATTTAGGGTAATGCTTGGGCGAAGTCATGAAGGAAACGCCATAGACACCACTCTTATCTTCGCGCAGTACTTCGCGTAATCGAATGTTGACGAGCTTCGCCAGGGCTGACACTTCATTTCTATTCTTACGGGTAAATTCAAAGGGAAGAGTAAAGCGCATCATGACGGTACTTTTGGGCTCGGTACCTTTTTTTACGATACGCTCGAATTTACCGGTTGGGGGCTGCATCCCCAAGTCTGCAAAACTGGATTTACGATTCAGGGAAGGCAATCCTCCAATGTACGTTTCTACCAACGGCTTAAGGCTGTCTGGGTTGAAGTTGCCGACAAAGCAGAACGTAAAGGCGGATGCATCGGAGAACAACTCCTTGTACACGACAAGGGATTTGTCCAGGTCGATCTCCTTCAATTGATCTGGATTACGGGGCCGGAAACGGTAGTTATAGCCAGACATGGCATACGAGACCGTATCCATAAACGCGGACTGAGGGTCCGCTCCACGGTTTAGCAATGCAGCAGACTGCTTAGATATATATGAGCGGAATGCATCCTCATCTTTACGTGGCTCCGTAAAATACTTGTACATCAACTGGAATAAGGTTTCAGCGTCTTTGGGAGCGCAGGAGCCCCGGAAGCCTTGCATAAGTTCCGATACATACGGGCTGCAGGAGACGATCTTTCCGGACAGGGCCTTCTGGAGTGAAGTGGCATCGAATTCACCCAAACCGGATTCATCTACGATCTCGTCACAAGCAGCAGCTGACATGAAATCTTTTTCTCCATACAACGACCAGCCACCCCAACTGTAACCGTTGAACTGGATTTCATTCTTGAAATCGGTTGGCTTAAGAATGACGCGTGCCCCGTTGGACAATTGCCACTCGGTGATGCCAAGCTTGTCATTCATGCGTTGTGACATGACCTTTCCAGGCATTATGGATGACGAATTGACCAAAGGACCGCTGATCACCTTGTCTTCATATGGCTTGATATCCAGCGTGGCCATGGATCCGATCACCGAGCGAATCTCATCCTCACTCGGCATCTTAAGCGTGGGCTTATCGGGTGCTGTGATGATGACCACGGCGTTGGCACCGTCGGGTGTGATCCATTCTTTGGCGAAGGCATTCACCTCTTCCAACGTGATGGTCGGCAAGAACTGCTTGTACAAATCATATTCATAGCTAATACCCGGAGCAGGTTCCTGCTTGAGGAAAAGGCTGACATACTCGGTAGCGAGGTTTCGGGATTCCGTCTTGTCGCGCTCGGTATACATTTTTTCCACCTGACTC
>CAYWDY010000156.1:0-3227 GCA_964455985.1 uncultured Flavobacteriales bacterium | reverse complement strand
TAGCCGTAAAACCGAATCGGCGCACCCGCTCGTTTTCGGTCACCAAGGATTGGAATGCCGGCGTGATGCCATCTTCCTTGCAGAGGGCGTAGGACGTATATGCATCTTTGTTGCGGACCAGATCTCCGTAATCGCTTCCGGCGTACATGAAGGGAGGTTCTGGCTGTCGCTGAATTTCTGCAAGACGCTCATTCAACATGCCTGTAAAAAGTCGTTGGGCGATGGTTCGACGGTAGTCACCTGCCGTAACGTCCTTCTCGACAGGGCGCTTATTGATGAACTCAATGGTAGCATACATGGCTTCTTTATCCGTGGCCGTGGCTACCGCCAATTTGGGATTATCGGGAACCGGCCAAACCTGCAAAGGCCTTTCGTTATCCTTGACCGGTATGGTAGAGAACTGACGGATGATCTTTTTCTCCATGGCTTCTACGTCAAAGTCTCCTACAGCCACGACAGCCATCAGGTCTGGACGATACCAATCGTAATAGAAATTACGCAGCGTCGCCTGCTTACAGCCTTGAATGATTTCTTTTTGCCCGATGGGAAGACGGTTCTCATAACGGGAGTTATCAAACAGCACCGGCCAGTATTTGCGACGCATACGCTCATCAGCACCCTGCCCCAATCGCCATTCCTCAACGACAACGCCCCGCTCCTTCTCTACTTCCATCGAATCAAAGGATAGGTTATGCGCCCAATCCTCCAGGATCTGTAAGCCTTTATCTACGATCTCCTGCTTGTCGGTAGGCAACTGGAGCATGTAAACCGTTTCGTCGAAGCTGGTATACGCATTCAGGTGAGCACCGAATTTGGTACCTACTGATTCCAGGTAATCAACGATCTCGCTCTTTTTAAAGTTCTTGGTGCCGTTGAAGGCCATGTGCTCGACCACGTGAGCCAACCCTTGCTGGTCATCGTTTTCTGCGGTAGACCCCGCATTGACCGCCAAGCGGAACTCGGCTCTTTTTTCAGGCCGGGAGTTATGCCTGACGTAATAGCGGATACCATTGGGCAGTACACCTGTCCTGACCTTGGGATCCAAAGGCAGCGGTGTATCCAGTTGAATCTGGGCTTCGGCTATCAGGGTAGCACCCAAAGCCAGAAGCAGGAAAAACAAGCGTTTCATGATGGAGGATTTCATTCCACCAAGGTAGTAATTCCTTAAAATAAGGCCTAAAATGCGAGCAGGCTACCCCGTGGGATAGCCTGCCAGTAGCAAAGTGTGTGTTTGTTAATGAGGGATTCCTCAATCGGAATCGCCTGAAGAAAGGTATATGCGATGCAATACGGAGGAGAGCTCCTGAACCAGACGCAGGTCCTCCTCGGTTAATGAGCGGATGTCAGCATCCGGTGTAGAGGTGGCGTCCATCGAAAGCGGATACGTCACTTCCATCTTCATGATATCATTCAATAACGCTTGAAAATAGTGCTGCCGATCGGAAGGACGCAACCGGGAGATTAGCGACCTGATACTGGAAAGATGCTGCTCGATTTCACGCTCTACAGAAGCAGCCTCGTTGTATATCGGAATGATCCGCGCCTCTTGATGGGCAGAACCGCTGTCCGAGGGTTTTCCAAAGTAGTCCATATCGAATTCTTTTTCTGGGGTCATGATACGTCCGAATGAACGGATGAGGTAATGATATTGCACCAATACCTTACAATCAGGCAGCCAATGACAGGGGGTTTTTACGCTCATCCGGCCAGAAAAACCGGAATTCGGCACCGGCCCCCAATTCAGACTCCACCCAGATGCTTCCGCCCTGGTCTTCAATGATTTTTTTAACGATAGCCAATCCGACGCCTGTGCTTTCTATCTCGTCACGACGGTGTAGTGTCTGGAAGATCACGAAAATTTTTTCATGGAAACGCGGATCAATGCCGGGGCCATTATCCTTAACCGAAAAGATCCACCCGTTTGTTGATCGTTCCGCGCGAATGCCGATATGCACCTGTGATTTGTCATTGTAACGGATAGCGTTTCCTAGCAAGTTGGAAAAGACTTGATCCAAACGGGTACGGTCTCCGTTTACTGCCGGGAGAACTGTATGGTATTCGACATGGACATGATCGGGTTTACCTATCAGTTCAAGGGATTCTTTGATCACTTGTCCAATTTCTACCGTTTCGTCATGCACCTCTCTCCGATCCGCTCTGGAGTAATCCAGGATGGCATTGATCAACGACTCCATGCGGGCTACCCGCTGTTTGATCAGATTGAAATGCTCCTTGGAATCCGGAGATAAGTTGTCAACGCCTTCCTCCTCGATCCAACCGGTCAGATTTCCGATGGCACGCAGGGGTGCTTTCAGGTCATGAGATACGATGGAGGCGAACTTATCGAGTTCGCGGTTCTTGCGCTCGAGGTTTTCCGTGTAAGCCTCCAACACCCTGTTCTGCCTTTCCAGTTCGTTGCGTTGATCCTTGATTTCAGCAATGATCACATTGTCCTTGCCATAAATGTAATAACAGTAGGCGCCTACGAAGATGATACCCAGAATGAACGTAGCCGCCGTATCGGAGCGGAACGAGAGCAGGAGTTGATGCATATCCCGGGTACTTCCAAAAAGGGCAAAACTGACCCATCCCTGTGGCTCGGCTATGAATTGCAAAAAGAGTACGCTGGATACAGCAGTAAGCGAAAAAATCAGTCCGGCCCTTCCCCCCAACAGCATGAAAGCCGTCATGATAGCCGAACAGAAATAAATGGTGCCGGAGTTAAGGACGCCACCAGCCGGATAGGCTTGAAGGTGCAGGATAAGACATCCAGCCGTTAATGAGATGAAGTACGATCGGCGCAGCTTTGGCAAGCTTTTGACCCCGTAAAAACAGGTCAACGTAATGATGGAAAGTCCTCCCAGTGCAACGGCCAACCACTTTCCAGCTTCGCTCAGCGTAAAAACTTTCCAACCGGTATACAGGCTGCAAAGCAAGAGTGTGAAGGTGAATATCCTGAACAGCAGGAACTGATGACGGACTTCCGTCTCTTGAGCAGGAATGCTCTCGTAGAAATCCTGACGAAACAACCGACCGAACCATTTTCGCATATTGATAGTCATTGGGGGCTCCTAATACCCCACAGAAAGACTTTGGGATACCAAACTGTAAGAAACAGGCTGCCCTTGAGGGGTGAAATGGCTCAATTCGGGGATTACCCCTATGCCGTCGTCCGAAACAAATGAGAGTCGCTTGGGGTAAAAATTGCCATGAATAATATGGTCAAC
>CAYWDY010000155.1:0-5857 GCA_964455985.1 uncultured Flavobacteriales bacterium | reverse complement strand
GTTTCTACCCACGACGAAGAGGAGTGAACCAGTGATCCCGAACTATCGTAGGCTTTAACCGATCTCACCGAAGGATTATCGGATTCTTCGGGAAGTCTGAGGTGAACAACGCCATGAGCGGGATTGGGGAATAGTCGGAGGTTGGAGGTCAGCAGCGTTGCCTGAGAATATCCCGTGGAAACGGTGCAGGGAACAAAGCCGTTATACTGCTGCTGTGTCGACGTTCCGTTACCGGCTGTATAAAAATCATACGTGTACACACCGTTGGAAGTCCAGGAATAAACGATGGAGTCGACCTGACCGTTCAGCGTATAGGTTACCGTGTACCCGTTGTTATTGCTGTTAGGTGTACATCCCGTAAGCGTAGCACCGTTCAGTGGTGTCAACGAAGGCCTGACCGGACGGGCACTGGCTTGTGGAATAATCTGTAACGTTGAATCTTCGGTGACGCGTCCAACCATATTTCCGACCATGTACGGCGCTGTCATCTCGCCGTGGTAGTGATAGACGCCGTTGGTTCCGAAATGCCCGTGATTGGTATCGAGCGGTAGCATCGGTACTCCATCGGGCTCATCCGCACCGTAAACAGCAAAGCCGTCCAAGGCAAAAGCTACCGGTGATGTAGTGGGAACAAAGTTGTACAAATGCAACGGGGCAATATGGTAATGGTAGTCATCCGCTCTTCCGCAATGGCCACCCCAGTTGTCCAGCTGTCCATCCAGATAGGCGTCGACTCCAGTATTCGTATGCGGATTGAAAATGGCAACGCCATTGATAGCAACACCAATGGCTCCGCGCAAGAAATGCGATGCGTTTACCGGCACAGGGGTGGTTGCTAATACGGGATTCAGCGGAATACTCCACGCATTGTTTCCAATGTAACATTGTGGAATGGGCACTTGCTGTTGCCAGCTAGTGATGCCGGCCATCATCGAGTGAGTAGTTGGTATGCCTTGTGATTCGACCCTGAACCATGTCGTGTCCCAAAATGTATTGACGTTGGGTTTGAATGGGGTGAAGGCGGAATCCATCCACAACGGATCCGTTACCGTGCTGGACAGTTGAAGACTGTTCTTATGAAAGGAAGAGAAAAGCACAACAGATGTCAGAATCGCGGGTACATAAAGAATACGGCGCTTCTTACGGTCCTGTGTGAAATAAGCCGTAAGGAGAAACGCCACTATGAGCAGCAGCGCGATAGAGACATTGTTTTTCTCCCAGAAACCGGGCGACGGAGCAGAGGGTATGGAGCGGTGAATCTGGTTCAGCGCAGCGATACGCTCCGTTTTCAAACGAACGAAATTCTTGTCATTTGTCGACAAGTCATAGAATGAAACAGGAGAAACAGATCCATCTGTTGACTCGATATAGACGATTCCGTCACGCTCGCTATAAAACGTTCCGGATACTTCGCGATGCTCTTTGCCGATAACCCAAATCCTTGGAAGTGTCTTTTCGTAGTTCACATCATGAGCATACGTCGAAAAGCGAATCAGCAAAAGCAGCAGGAAGAGTGTTTTTTTCATGTCATGGGTTTTGTAACAGAATCCGGCCTGTGCGTATCGAGCCGTGTTCGTCGGTAATCCGATAAAAATACGTTCCGGAGGAAAGTCGGTTGTTCTGATCATCTGTTCCATCCCAGGTGATCCGGAAGGAGCCTGCACTGATACGTTGGGGCGGAACAAGGTGCCTGATGAGTCTTGCGTTCACGTCGAAAATATCCATGGAGATGGTTTCCGGTTGGTTCAACGTGAATTCAATGTTGGCATAGGATACGAATGGATTGGGATACACGATCTCGTTGGTATAATTGGCGTTCCAAAGGATCGGTGTCGGAAAAGATATGGAGTCGAAACAATTGAAACGAGCGATTTGATACGACGCCGAAACATCTTTATTGTGGCGGGTAGGAGACTCATCAGACGCTTTGTAAGCTCTCACATATTCCACAAGGACCCCAGCCGTATCCACCGTTACACGCAGGTGACCGGCGCTAGGAAGAATGATGCCTTGCGTATATCCATAGTCTACTGCCAACTGAGTATTGGAGAAATTCGGATGTCCTGGCTGCGGAACTTCCTGGTAAACGATGCAATCTTTATCCTGCTTTCCGAAGAAATGATCATGGCCATGGAAAAAAGCAGTAACACGATTCTCCGTCAACACATCTTTAATTGGTTTATACCAACCGGGGCGCTGCGATGAAAAACCCGGCGTACCGTTCAGATTGTCGCCACCCCACTCGTAAAGATTAGCAAACTCCACTCCACCACGACCATCAGGATCGCCACCCACCAATTGGTGACTGAATACGAACTTGTAATGTGCCGTGCTGTTTTGAAGTGTGGTGCGTAGCCATTCGTATTGCGTGCGACCCAAGGTCCAGCGCCAACCGTTTAGCGAATCGGGTTTGACCGGAGTATACCAATAAGGATCCAATACGATGAACAACGCATCACCCCATTGCCAGGCGTAATAGTTTTCGCGTTGCCCTACAAAAGGATGATTAACCGTGTCTCCCGTATAGAACGTGTTCGGTATGGGATTCAATAGGTACTTTTGTCTTGCCTTGGTATCCCACACCGCGATATTACTCGCCGTACCGTTCAGGTTCCAGCCCGCTTCCCCTTCGTGATTACCCAAAGTCAGAAAGACTGGAACTGAATGGGCCATCTTTTCATAATAAGAACGCATCAGCCGTGTTCTGCTCAGAATGGTGTCCTCGGAAACTCTTCCGCTACTGTCGCGAAGCTTATCGGTCATGATCACATCCCCCAGATCAATCATGAAATCCGGATTGTCTTCCAGCTGATTCTGCAAGCAACGATTGTAAATAGCTGTATCTGTCTGTACATCCATGTGTGGGTCCGCCTGAATCACAAACGTGAAACGATCGGTCTGCGGACGGGCTGTGTGAAATTTATGTTCCGACCTTAGAAGAACCGTCGTTGTTCCGGATCGGCGGTAATTCACCCGGTAATAATATTGGGTATTGGGCAAAAGACCGGTGATATTGATTTCAGCCGGTACACTGTCGGCAAATGTGGCCCACGATGTCTGATTGGTATATTGTCCGCTGATCGTTCCATATTGGACCCGAACCGAAACCGAATCATCAAATATCAATTGCAGGGTTATGCTGTTATCCGTAGGGCGGCCCAACATTTCGCCGTGCATGACACGCTGAGCGAAAAGGGTCTGATTAAACCACAGAAAAAATAGTAGGGCTGAAAATCGTTGGAGCATAATTCAGACTCTCTCTTTATTTAGGGATGCTGGATGATTACTTTTTTTACGATCTCTCCTTGATCGCTTTGGACTCGAAGGAAATAGAAGCCTGTGGCTAGTGAAGCAACTGGCAAGTACGCCAGGGATTCATTGGACGCAACCAGCGCTCCGGTCGCATCATACAGTTGAAGCTTGCGTATTCCATCGCCGAGGACATATAACTTGTCGTTGGCTGGGTTCGGATAGACGCGTAAGCCATCTGTCACGTTGGACTCCTCCACTTGGGTTGAAGCGCAGGGCCCTAAGGTATAACTGAAGGCCACTTGGCCATTCTGATGTTGACCGTTGACCGTGTCGCGCGGCAAGAACGCTTTGACATAATCAACAGTGATGCACTGAGCGTCTACGGTTACTCGGATATGCCCCGTTCCATCGATGGTGTCGGAAAGATAGGCGTCCGCATTCGCCAGAACACCTATCTTATAGGTTGAATCCGACGGCATGGGAACCTCTTGGTAGGTTACCCCATCAAGTACTTCATGAGCGAACAGGTGGTCGTGACCCTGAAAAAAAACATTTACACCGTACTGTACAAAAAGATCATGGATTGGCATCGCCCATCCCGGCCGCTTATTCGGAAAAGAAAAGGTGACGCCGTCGTTGTCATATCCGCCCCACTCGTATTTATCCGCCAAAGCGACAGCACCCCTACCCTGACCGGAAAGATGGTGCGCAAAAACGAACTTGTACGTTGATGTACTGCTGTCGAGTACCGATTGTAACCAGTCATACTGCGGACGGCCCAAGCTCCACGCCCAGCCTCCCGGTTTCGGGCTGGTGTCGCATTGGTCGCGGTAAACATCCAGAACCACAAACAAGGCGTCGCCCCACGTCCAGGCATAATAATTCTCGGGCTGCCCCACGCCAAAGGGTTCGTTGGTGGTGTTACCACTGTAAAATCCGTTTGGATAGGGATTCGGGTAATATTTCTGACGGGCCATCGTACCCCAAATCGCGATGTTGTTCGGAGGTGTTTGAGCCAAATAATAATCGTTCTCCCCTTCATGGTTTCCCAAACAGACATAGAACGGAATGGAATGGCAGATAGGGCCCAGGAACTGACGGTAATACCGGTGCAAGGTATCCATGACGAAGGCCGTCATAGAGTCCGGGTCATGATCATCCCCGAAGATGTCGCCCAGGGAAAGTAGAAAATCCGGTTGATCGGCCGCTTCGTTGGCCAAAGTCACCCGGTACATCTCCGGAATACCCTTCTTGTCGTATAAATGCTCGTCGGATTCTATATCAAACGTGAAGGTGCTGCCCGGGGAGCGCTGGGTGTGAAACGTGTATTCTGGGCTCTGGACATAAGTAGTACTGCCCGTAGGCAAGTAACATAGCACATAATAATACCGGGCATCCGGAACCAATCCGGTCAGGTCAACCTCGTTGGGAGCCGTGGGGTTCGCTCCGTAAACCATGGTGCTGTCGGAATACTGTCCGGGCTGGATACCGTATTTCAGGTAAAAACTGATGGGGGAATCCATCAGTACGCTGACTGTAATCGACTGATTTGTAGGTCGTCCAAGGATAATCGAATACCCGGAGGAGGAAATAATGGATGTAATCCAGAAGAGGAGGGTGAATCGGAAGGCCAGTTTGAACATAAAATTAAAACTCCAAAGTCGCGCCTATAGACAGCGACTTGTCCGGTTGGTTTAATGATTCGTTAAAAATAGCTGTTCGCGGTTCCCGATACAACAAAGGCTGATTCGGCTCATACGGGATACAGAATGCAGAGAAAAATCCATGACGTTTGATTGGTTTAACGTTGGGGTATTAAAGATCGCTTGAAGGACCAACGGGCCTTGAGATTTCCCCCAACAATTGTATTTTTACAGAGCCATGAAAAAGACCTTACTACTGTTCACCTCGCTTTCCCTGATCCTTGGGGCTTGCAGCAACAATTCCTCCAATTCTGAACAGGCTATTTCCGACAGCCTTACTTCTGCGCCTGATACGTTGTCCGGTGAAACCAAAGAGCTGGTCGACTTCAAACTTTTCTACACCATCGCCAACCTGCCATCGCCGATCGAACTGATCAACGATGTGTATAACAGCCAGGTTCCGTTCAACAGCGACCTGCTGAATTCCACCGACAACGAGATGAAATACAATACGTCGATGAAAAAGGCAGCCAATTACGGGGTGTATGGCATCGATATGGCTTACGCCGCTTTCTACGGACAGAATCAGGATCTTATCAATTCTTACATGACCGCTAAAAAAATGGCGGATCGACTGAATATCTCTGAAACGTTTGAAAAATTCACAGCGGATTTCGAACACAACCAATCCAACAAGGATTCTCTGGTCAAAATCATCGACCGGGCCTACACGGAAACCGACAATTACCTCCGCAATAACAACCGCTCCATGGCAGCGGCCCAAGCCTTGGCCGGTGCGGTCGTCGAAGTGGAATACCTGTGCGTGGAACTGATGAAGAATGAGTCCATGAGCGATAAGAACAAAGTCGTTTTCGAAAAAATCTATAACCAGAAACTCTACCTGGACAACCTGATTGGTCTGTTCGAAAACCTCAAGGCCGATAAAGAGTGTGCGGCTCTCC
>CAYWDY010000154.1:0-5873 GCA_964455985.1 uncultured Flavobacteriales bacterium | reverse complement strand
CCGTAGATGGTGAAAACCTGGTGGTAGCGTGTATGGATTTCGGTTTCATCGGGGGCTCGATGGGTTCGGTGGTAGGCGAAAAGATCTCACGTGGAATAGACTATGCCATTCAACATCGGATGCCCTTCATGATCATTTCCAAGTCGGGCGGTGCCCGGATGATGGAGGCTGCTTTTTCGCTGATGCAAATGGCCAAAACCTCCGCCAAGCTCACCCTGCTCGCCGATGAGAAATTGCCCTTCATTTCGTTGTTGACCGACCCGACCACTGGCGGAGTAACGGCTTCCTACGCCATGTTAGGAGACATCAATATCGCTGAGCCTAAGTCACTTATAGGATTTGCTGGACCTCGAGTTGTTAAAGAAACCATCGGTAAGGATCTACCCAAAGGCTTCCAAACAGCTGAATTTGTGCTGGAACATGGTTTTTTGGACTTGATTGTGGACCGTCGGGAGCTGAAGGCCAAAATAGCCCAGCTTCTCCGGATGTTTAAAAATTGACCCACAGGGTTGTTTGTTTACCAAAAAAGCGTACCTTCGCACCTCCATTAACGTACGTATACCCTTACCCATGAAAGTAACCAGCGCCGACAAGAAAGAGATTTTCAAGACCTATGGTGGCTCCGAATCCAATACGGGTTCTGCGGAGGCTCAAATCGCTTTGTTTACCAAGCGTATCGAGTTCATGACCGATCACCTCCGCACCTACTCCAAAGATTTCTCTACGGAGCGTGCTCTTATCAGCCTGGTAGGTAAGCGTCGCAGCCTGTTGGATTATCTCCAAAAGACAGACATCGAGCGTTACCGGAAGATCATTTCCAGCCTGAACATCAGAAAATAAAATAACCAATCATTTGAAAAAAAAGGCAACCTCAGGTTTGCCTTTTTTTCTTTAAGCGGCCCAAGTAATCATTATGTCAAACCAAGCAATCATTAAAGAATTCGACCTCGGCGATGGCCGTAAAGTGTCGATTGAAACCGGACGCCTCGCCAAACAAGCTGATGGCTCCGTCGTAGTACGAATGGGAAACGCCATGCTCATGGCAACGGTCGTTTCCAGCAAAAAGGCCAAGGAAGGCGTTGACTTCCTGCCCCTCACGGTAGACTATCAAGAGAAGTTTTCATCTGTCGGACAATTCCCCGGAGGTTTTCTCAAGCGCGAAAGCCGGATGTCCGAATACGAGATCCTGATCAGCCGATTGGTCGACCGCGCTTTGCGCCCGATGTTCCCGGATGATTATCATGCCGATACCCAGGTCATGGTGACCTTGATTTCAGGCGACAAATCCATCCAACCGGATGCCCTCGCCGGACTGGCCGCTTCCGCTGCCATTACCATTTCTGACATTCCTTTCAACGGTCCCATCTCTGAAGTTCGGGTGGCCCGCATCGATGGCAACTACGTCATCAATCCCTATACAGCTGACCTTGAGCGTAACGATATCGACCTGATGGTTGCCGGCACGGCCGACAGCATCGTCATGGTTGAAGGTGAAATGAACGAGGTTTCCGAAGAAGAAATGTTGGAAGCTCTTCGCGTGGCCCACCAGGCCATCAAGGTACAGTGTCAAGCCCAGTTGGAACTCCGCGAACTTTGTGGAAACAAAGCCAAGCGTGAATACTCCCACGAGACACACGACGAGGCGTTGCGCGAACAACTGCGCGCCGCCACCTACGATAAAGCGTATGCGGTAGCTCGTTCTGCCAACCCGAACAAACACCAGCGCATGGAAGCGTTCCACGCTATCAAGGAAGAATTCATGAATTCCTTGCCTGAAGAAGAGCGCGCCGCCAAAGCGCCGCTGGTTGACCGTTACTATTTCGACATTGAAAGTGATGCCATGCGTAACTGCATCATCAACGAAGGTGTTCGTCTGGATGGCCGTAATACCACCACCATCCGTCCCATCTGGTCGGAAGTGGATTACCTACCCTCTCCTCACGGCTCTTCCATCTTTACCCGTGGTGAGACCCAAGCCATGGCCACCGTCACGCTCGGCAGCAAGCTGGACGAGCAGATGATCGATGTGCCGATGTACGAAGGCTCCAGCAAATTCATGCTTCACTACAACTTCCCCGGGTTCTCGACCGGCGAAGTGAAGCCGAACCGCGCTCCTGCCCGTCGCGAAATCGGACACGGCAACTTGGCTATGCGTGCCTTGAAGAAAGTCATTCCGGACGCTACTGCGTGTCCGTATACCATTCGTATCGTATCCGACATCCTCGAATCCAACGGTTCCTCATCCATGGCTACTGTCTGTGCAGGCACCTTGGCCTTGCTGGATGCCGGTGTGAAGATCAGCGGTCACGTCTCCGGTATTGCCATGGGCTTGATCATGAACAAAGAGGGCAAATACGCTATCCTCAGTGATATCCTCGGCGACGAAGACCACTTGGGAGACATGGACTTCAAAGTCACCGGTACCCAAAAAGGAATTACAGCCTGCCAAATGGACCTGAAAATCCAGGGACTATCGATGGATGTGATGCTGAAAGCGCTCATGCAGGCCCGTGAAGGCCGTTTGCATATCATGAACAAGCTGGTAGAAACCATGCCGGCTGCCCGTGAAGACTACAAACCGCACGCTCCTCGTATCGAGAAGATCACGATTCCGAAAGAGTTCATCGGAGCGGTCATCGGACCCGGTGGTAAAGTGATTCAGGAAATGCAACGCGAAACCAATACCCAGATCTCCATTGAGGAAATCAACAACGAGGGTATTGTGGAAATTGCCTCCAGCGATAAAGCAGGAATCACGGCCGCCATGGCCCGTATCAAAGCCATCGTCGCCATTCCGGAAGTCGGAGAGGTGTACGAAGGAAAGGTCAAGAACATCATGGACTTCGGCGCTTTCATCGAATTCATGCCTGGCAAAGACGGATTACTTCACATTTCAGAAATCTCTTGGGACAGACTGGATAGTATGCAGGGTGTCTTTAAAGAAGGGGAAATGGTAAAGGTCAAGTTGATCGAGGTCGACAAGAAAACCGGAAAATTCCGTCTCTCTCGGAAAGTTTTGATGCCGAAACCCGACAATTATGTGGAAAAGGGCCCGAAAGGTCCCCCTCGCCGTCCGGTTTCCAAGGACTGATTCCGTAGGATTTTGAATCAATAGTACACCAAACGCCTCCCCTGTCTGAGGCGTTTGGCATTTTTAGACAGTCTTCTTACCGCCCAAAACATATCGGGTAAATCCTCTATGCAGCCCTCAAACCCGCATGGAATTTGGGTTCTCTTCAGGCAGAGGGGAGATGAAATCGTTCGGGACTTGACGTTGTAAGAAGCATCCCGTTTTGCATTTAAAATCTGAAACTAAAAGGATAAGTGGCCGTTTCACCACTCAAAATCCATTCGAAAAGAATTCCATAGGAGCCATGAGACAACTAAAAATCACCAAACAGGTAACCAATCGCGAAACCGCATCCCTTGATAAATACCTTCAAGAAATCGGGCGCGTGGAATTGATTACCGCAGAAGAAGAAGTGCGACTCGCCCAACTCATCAAGAAAGGCGATCCACGTGCGCTGGAACGGCTGACCAAGGCCAATCTCCGTTTCGTGGTTTCAGTAGCCAAACAGTACCAGAACCAAGGACTTACGTTGGGTGACCTGATTAACGAAGGAAATCTGGGATTGATCAAAGCCGCACAACGTTTCGACGAAACTCGAGGCTTCAAGTTCATCTCGTATGCCGTATGGTGGATTCGCCAATCGATCCTCCAGGCTTTGGCCGAACAGTCCCGTATCGTCCGACTCCCCCTGAATAAGATCGGTTCGATCAATAAGATCAACAAGACCTTCTCCAAACTGGAGCAAGAGTTCGAGCGTGAACCTTCAGCGGAAGAAATCGCCACGGCGATGTCCTTGAACATCGATGACATCAAAGAGGCGATGCGAACGAACGGTCGACACATCTCCATGGACGCTCCATTATCCCAAGGAGAAGACAGCACACTGATTGATGTCTTGGGCGATGACGACCAACCGAATCCTGACCAATCCCTCATCACTGAATCCCTTCGCCGGGAAGTGGAACGTGCCTTGTTCTCGCTGACCCAACGCGAAGCGGATGTCATACGCCTCTACTTCGGCCTGGCCGGTGAGCAACCGATGAAACTGGAAGAAATAGGTGAACGATTCGATCTTACGCGCGAACGTGTGCGTCAGATCAAGGAAAAAGCAATCCGTCGACTCAAGCACACTTCCCGTTCCAAGATATTGAAGACCTACCTCGGCTGATCACGCCGAAGGGGAAACGGAATACCTAAAAGGGAGCTGAATAAGCTCCCTTTTTTTATGCCCTGACGGTATGAATGCGGTTGCTGAAAAGAGCGTACCTTTCTGACCACAATTTGATTACGCCCACCATGACCCTGATCGCCCCCTCCATCCTATCGGCTGATTTTGGAAATCTTCAGCGCGATGTCGACATGATCAATCAAAGCGCAGCGGATTGGTTCCACATTGACATCATGGACGGCGTATTCGTACCGAATATATCCTTCGGATTTCCAGTACTGAAAGCCATTGCCGCCCATGCCCGTAAGCCGTTGGATGTTCACCTGATGATCGTCCAGCCTGAACGTTATCTGGAGGCATTCAAAGCCGCCGGCGCTCACGTGTTATCGGTACATCTTGAAGCCTGCACGCACCTTCACCGAACCGTTCAAGAGATACGTGCCCTCGGTATGAAGCCGGGAGTAGCCATCAATCCGCATACTCCGATAAACCAGTTAGAAGACATCATTGCCGATATCGATTTGGTATGCCTGATGAGTGTCAATCCAGGCTTTGGCGGACAAAAGTTCATTGAATCCACCTACCGAAAAGTAGAGACCTTGCGATCTATGATTGACCGAACGTCATCACAGGCAAAAATTGAAATCGATGGCGGAGTGGACTTGACTAACGCACCCAAGTTGGTGGCAGCCGGTGCGGACGTTCTGGTAGCCGGGAATACGGTTTTTTCTTCCCCGGATCCCAAGCAGACCATTTTGACGTTGAAAGGCTGATTACCCCTTCCCTTCCAAGTAATCCCGGAGGTATTCGAACCGTTCGGTAAGTTGTCCGGATTCCAGCATACTGGCCCTATGGGTCAGTCCGTCGCTATCCTGAATGCAGAGTGCCGGGATGACACGTTCCATCAAATGTTTACCGAATCCCTCTGAGGCATCGCGAGGAAGTTCGCACGGCAAGTTGTCGATTGACATGACCGTAATAGCCCCTTTCTCCCATGGATCCACTTCCCGGCCGGTGTCCGGATCATAGCCCATGAATTTATTTTCAATGGACGTAGCGCGGTGTGTCGAAGGGATACTACCGTCAATATCACAGGTGACATCAGCGATAACGCTGACACGAAAATCCGGATTCTTCATTTGCTCCAGAGAAAACAGCTTGTCCGCACGCGGATCCCAATAGGTGCAATGAATCAGGAGGTCGGTCACGGATGCGTACGAACCGGGATCCGAGAAAATGCAACGATAATCCGAGGGGTGGCTGTGGAAATGAGCAGAATGGAATGGTTCTCCCTCGCGGTGCACGTAGTAATCACCAGAATGTAACTGTACATAGACCGGCTCCCGGAAGGTAAAATTCAGGTATTCATAAGGAGTCACTTTTCTAAGCCCCATGGCACCTAGCGTCTCGCAAGCGCCATTGGCTACACGTCCGCTTCCGGTGATCACGATTTTAATATGGGGAAGATGGGCCTTCGACAGCTCCTGGAACAGTTCCAACTTGTCGTGACAATGTTGGGCCGGCTTCAAGTCGAACAGTTTGTAGCGAAGGCCATAGGCCATGATTCCGTTGTATGCGCCTACGATTCCTGCATAGCGACCGAATCCGATGATTCGATTTCCCTGATGGTCTACC
>CAYWDY010000153.1:0-5896 GCA_964455985.1 uncultured Flavobacteriales bacterium | reverse complement strand
CTTACCACGCAACAGCCGGTTAATGGTAACCGTAGTCGTATCGATAATCGGAAGAATGAAGACCAACATCGGCAGGATGAGGTTCTTTGCGCTGATGAGATCACCACTCGGCGGTGTCGCATTCCACAGGAATTTGATGCCCATGGCAGCGAGAAAAACACCCAGGAACTGGCTGCCGGTATCGCCCATATACATGGATGACGGATTCCAGTTGAAGTACAGGAAGCCGATCAGTGCAGCCATGACCCCAATTTGCATGATGAAGTAGATCGAGTTCACCTCAGCCCGGAAAAACATCATCGTCAGGGATGCCAATATAATAGAAATGGAAACAGTGGTAGTGATCGCATCCATGTTGTCCAGCATATTCAGGGAGTTCATGATGCCAACTACCCAAACGATGGTAATGATGTAGTTGATGGGTTCGAAATTGGACAAGGTGATTTCCGTACCCGAGGCCAAGAGAATGATGCCACAGGATACTTGAGTGACGAATTTGAATAGCGGGCGGGTATTGTAGGCGTCATCGGCCAAGCCCAACAAAAAGCCTAGCATGGTCGATAAGAGGATGCCTATATACTCGATATTCAGGAATACCTGATTGGTATCGAACGTAACGGAATAGGCAATGATGGAAAGTAGAAATAGAATATAAAAAGAGAAACCTCCCACCGCAGGCTTGGATTGAGAGCCCCAACGAATGACTGTGTCATTGGCATTTCGGATTCCCAGCGTCTTTACGAAACGCAGGAAAAGTCGATTAATCAGGTAGGAAAATACCACCGAGAGCAGGAAGAAAATCCCGTTGACAGCCAGCGCGTATACGAGTTGTTGCGTCATGATTCATTCAACGGGAATTCCATTCACGAAGAGTAGGTAGGATCTTGTCCTTGGCCGAAAGAATCGGGGAATGGGTGCGCCACTTGATGTTCAGCTCGGGGTCGTCAAAACGAATTCCCGCTTCCGAACTCTTGTTATAGTAAGCAGTGACTTTATAGGAGAATACAGTATCATCTTCCAACGCTTCGAATCCATGGGCGAATCCGGGTGGGATCCACAGTTGTTTTCCCGATAAGGCATCAAGCTCCACGCCGTAGCTTCTGCCAAAAGTTGGAGATTCTGGTCTGATATCCACCACCACATCCCACGCTTTCCCTTTGAGTACTCGCACCAATTTACCTTGTGCATATGGGTCACACTGAAAATGTAAACCTCGAATGACCCCTTTACGGCTGATGGAAAGATTGTCCTGTACAAAATCCACGACCACACCATGAGTCATGAATTCCTCTTTGTTGTAGGTCTCCATGAAACTACCTCTGTCGTCAGAAAACACAGTGGGCTCCAGGATCAATAATCCATCAAATGGTGTCTGGATGAACTGCATACTCAGGATTTGAACAGCGATTTGATTCGTCCCCAACGGGTGGTCGGCTTCTTATGCTCCTCGTCGTAATACCCGTACCCATAACCATAGCCGTAGCCATATCCATACCCGTAGCCATATCCATAGCCGTATCCATATCGATTTCTAGATCGTTCAACACCATTGAGGATGATTGATAACTTCTGGATCTTATTCTCTTCAATCAGCTTGTTGATGTTGCTGATGAACATGCGTTTTGAGTATTGACCTCGAAGGATGTAAATGGGGTAGTCAGCCTCTTTTATGATTTTGACACCATCGGTTACAATACCGACAGGTGGCGTGTCAATGATCACAATATCATACATTTTTTTCAAGGCATCGACCGTGATTTTCATACGCTCGCTCAAAATCAATTCAGATGGATTAGGAGGAATTGGACCGGCGGTAATGAAATCCAAGTTTTTCAGTGAACTCTTGTTGATGCAATTTTCAAGGGTGTCTTTTCCGATAAGGATGGTGCTCATACCCATCACGTTTTCCACGTTAAAGCCCAAGTGGATCTTCGGCTTCCGCATATCAAGGTCGATGATGACTACGCGTTTGTTGGAAAAGGCGATGACTCCACCCAGGTTGATGGCCACAAAGGTTTTACCTTCTCCAGAGATGGTGGAGGTAATGGCGATGACTTGTGAATTGGCATCGTTACCGATGAACTGCAAATTAGTTCGGACAGACCGGAAGGATTCCGAAATCGCAGACTTCGGGTTCTTGTCTACCAAGAGTTGCGATACGGGAATGTCGTTTTTATACTTGGGAATCATGCCCAGCAAGGCCGCATCGGTGTAAAGTCCAACTTCTTCCAGGGAGGTGATTTCGTTGAAGAAAAGGTAATTGAAAAAAATGATCAGGAAGCTGATGACTATTCCGATCAGCAGACTTCCGGCAATGACCAGTTTACGGTTGGGGGAGATGGGGGCGAAATTAGGGCGCGCTTTCTCTAACACGATATTGTCAGAAATGATTCCCGCTCTTGCAATGGAGAACTCGACTTTCTTCTCCAACAACAACTGGTAGAATTTCTGATTGACTTCATAAGAGCGTGTCAGACGGGCTAATTCAGCCTCTTTGCTGGGAAGTTCCACAAAGCTGGATTCGAATTCCGAGATGCGGTCGTCAAGGCTGTTGATTTTATCCATCAAGGCTTGACGTGCATTGCTTATAGCTTCGAGCAATTGCTTTTTCTTGGCAGCAATTTCCCGATCCAAAGCCATGACGGCGGTGTTCTCTTCGGTTGCCATAAACCGCATGTTGGACCTTCTGTTTTCCAACTCCTGCGTCTGGAGAATCAAATTGCGGATCACATCATCGGATTGTGTGCCAGCCAGAAATGGCATCAGGTTCTCAATAGATGCTGTTGTCGCCAAAGGCTTCTCCAAGCGCTTAAGCACCGCCAAATCCATTTGCAGAAGGACCCGCTGATCAATCAACGTGTTGATATGGTCGAGCACGTCCGTAGCATTCTCCGTCGGATTGACGATTTTATTTACTTTTTTGAATGCCTCCAGCGAGTATTCGGATATGCGCAACTGACTGTCTATCGAGGATATGGTTTCATCAATGAAGTCAATGGAACGAATAGAAACTTCTGATTTGCGTTCCCGGTCAAAGGAGTTGAATTCGTCTACGATGGTGTTGGCAAAGTCGGCTGCTTTTCCGGGATCATTATCCTGGAACTGCACACGCACCGTCTGCGCGATTTGATTAGTGACGGTAATATTTACGTTGTTGATGTATTTCTGTAGGAGTTTATCAGGATGGTTAATCGTGAAATAGTAGGCGTGGCTTTTGATGTTGTTTTGAGCCGCAATCCGTTCGGTATCCTTAATCGTGAGCAACAATCGAAGTCCGGCAAGCGTTTGCCATTCTCCGGACTTGCCCTTGGTCACCAGTTCTCCTCCCTCGTAGGTATAGTGGATGGTGTACCTGTCAGCCCCTTCGAAGTCCAATTCGAAAGTCGTCCCCAAGATGGAGGAGTCCAACAATTGATATTCGACAGAGTAGGGGCTATTAGCGTAATTTTCATTATCCAGCACGTTTCCTCGGGCGTAATAGCTTACCTCTAATGGAAGTTTGTCAATGACCCGTTTGATCAGACTGGGTGACCGAAGCAGTTCGACGTTGCCGGCCAGTTGGTTCAACCCAAGCACATCCCCTAATTGCGGATTAGGGTTTGAAAGTACAGCACTGGCGTTGTTTACCGTTCCTATTTTGACAATGGAGTAAGACTGAAAGACGGGCTGTGTATACCTCAAGTACAGAAAGGCTAACAGCATCGACAGGGTGATGAGGAAGATGATCCAAATCGAATATTTGCCTGCAATGATGCTCAGAATCCGGGAGTCAAATTCCTCGTTGATGTTGGATATCTTCTTCTTAGCCATAACGAAATCACCGGTTTAAAAGGGTGATCAAAAGAAGAACGGAAGTCAATAGTCCAACAATGGGGAATGCACGCTGATAAATCCTTCCGCCGTAATTGGGGATCGCATCGACATGAATGATATCATTCGACAGAATCTTGACGTTACCACTCTGGATGCCCTCCATAGTTGAAATATCAGCTTGGTAAATAGTTGGGTTTTTAGGATCTCCACGAATGATTCGGATCCGATATGCCTTGTTGTATTCGGTAAGTCCTCCAGCTAAAGCCAGAACTTCAAAAAGTGTGGTGTTATCGTGATTCAACGGAACCACTTGGCCCTTTTCCCCAAGAAATACGATGGCGGAGCGGTTTAACACTTTGACATGGACGAAGGGCTGGTTATAGTATTTCTCATACCGGGTCTCCAGCATCCGCTCTGTCTGTTCGATGGTCAATCCTTTCACGTTGACCGAACCGATTACCGGAAATTTCACATCTCCATTTTGGTTGACCACGTACTCGATTCCTTCGGCTCCGAGCGTGGCTGAATTGCTTCCGGTGATATCTACCAGTTTAAATCCGTCGTTGGAGAATATCTTGAGATCCAGATGGTCAAAAGGAGATATCACATAAGGACCGGATGTATTCAAGGAATCAGTCGCCAACGGGAATACCTCCTTAGAAAGCAACATCCGGTTAGGGGCCAGATTCCGACAAGAAAAAAGTCCCACGACTAAAACGAGGGGAAGTAATATGCGCATGAAGAAAGGTAGAATTCAAAAATACGACCCAATTGAGGTACGAAGCAAGCAAATGAGGGGAAATAAACGATAAAAAACGCTTGTTTTTAGACTAAAAATGAAGGTTTGTTAGGCGTTGGATAGCAACGAATAGTAGTGGCGTTTCATGTCGGCAACCAACCGGAGATAATGGTATTTCTCTTGAACGAATGCCCAACCGGCAACAGACATGTCTTGACGTCTTTTTTCGGATAGGACCAGGGATTCCAGTGCGTAATGAAACTCATCCAATGATCCTGGCGAGACCAAGAGCGCGGTTTGATCGGGAAGTACGGCATTCTCGATGCCGCCGACACGTGTAGTTACGATTGGTTTGCCCGCCGCCTGCGCCTCGATCAGACTCACCGGTGTTCCTTCGTTCCAAGAGGTAAGCGTAACAATGTCGAGGCCTGCCAAGACGGTATCCACATCGCGGCGCCAACTGGTCAAGGTCATCGTCGCAGACCGTGGTTCTTCCGGAAAGAAAACAGTATCCAGTCCCAGGCTCCTGCTTTCCGACAAAATCTCTTGTCGCGATTCACCGTCTCCGATGATGAAAAAGCGTAACCGTTTACCCTGTTCTCCAGCGAACCGGGCGGCGACGTGGAGGAAGAGCGAATGGTTTTTGATGGGCACCAAACGCCCTATGATACCTACGGCTAACTCATCTTCATTCAGAAGATACTGCTGGCGAAAAGCGCGCCGCTTTTCTTCCTGATTGTCCCGGAACTTGGATAGATCAAAGCCCAACGGAATGATCGTAATTTTCTGACTGTCACATACCCGGTGAACCTGACTCAGTTCATATTTCTGTCGTTCACTGATGGCGATAATGGATTGACTTCGCCGGGCGAGATAACGCTCTATGCCCAGGAAAAACCGGGTTTTAATGGGGTTGAAATAGGAATGAAAAACATGGCCGTGAAAGGTGTGGACGACCACCGGCACATTTTCTGCCAAAGCCGCTAATCGGCCTAATGCACCCGCTTTGGCCGCGTGGGTATGCACGATATCCGGCTTAAACTCACGAATGATGGAACGCAATGTCCGGTAGGCATGATAATCCTGAAGGGGGGAAATTTCACGCTGCATTTCAGGCAGTTCTGTGAAATGGAGACCATGCTCTTGAATGATAAAGGATGAGCTTTCTTCGGAATCCTGTTTTGTCCCCGCTACCAATAAGGTTTCGAACTCAGGGGCCATATAACGGGTCAACAGGGCGGCGTTAAAGGTAGGGCCTCCCAGATTCAACCTATTGATCAGACGTAATACACGCGGCACGGAAACGTTAATAGATGGTAAAGATACTACGGAATCGTGTGAAAT
>CAYWDY010000152.1:0-5903 GCA_964455985.1 uncultured Flavobacteriales bacterium | reverse complement strand
ACTCCCTTCGCCATCGCGCTCCTTGACTGGTGGAATGAAACAGCACTGACTGCCTTTCCATGGCAATCGGTAGAGGATTCGCTACGGAATCAGTATTCACCTTTGTTCTTAATCGGAGTTAGGCCGTATTACGAGGATGAATTGATGTTCACCTCCCTGTATTTCAACAGAGCGCAGCAAGCGATTGCTGGAAGTACTGAATATGTTGCGCCTCGTTTGAATGGAATCATTCCGAATGATTCGTACGATGTCAGTCAACGATTGGCAAAGCATGTTCGAGGCATGCCCGCTCCGCAGTCCTTTTATCCCGTACATCCACAATATGAGCAACTGGTGGAGAAAGTACGACAGCTAAAGAGCCTGGAAAAATCGTATCCGTATGGTCTTGTCACCCCTGACCATTTACCTCTCAAACAGGGTGACACGTCTCGTGTCTTGCCTATTCTTCAAAAGCGCTTGGAACTCTTGGGAGATTTGACGGGAGCTTACAGGAGAGGTGAGTTGGATGCATCCACCGTGAATGCGTTGAAGTCTTTTCAGCGGAGAGTAGGATTGCACGAGGTCGGCATAATCGACAGCCTTACGTTGGTTGAATTGAACGTTCCACTTGACAAGCGCATAGAACAGGTGTTATTGAACATGGAACGATTGCGCTGGATGCCGTTTGATTCGAGCAGTCGTTTCTTGGTGGTTAATATTCCCGCTGCTGAACTTACTGTTTTTGAAAAGGAACACGAGCCTTGGACCTGCCATGTGGTGGTCGGAAAATCTACATGGCCGACAGCTGTTTTCCGTACGAAAATCATCGGCTTGGAATTCAATCCATACTGGAACGTGCCCTCCAAAATTTTAAAAGAGGAATTGTTGCCGGAACTTATTCGAGATCCAACGTGGCTGACCAAAGAGCATTACGAAGTCATCAATACACAAGGCGAGACGGTGATGAATCCGGAAAACGTGGATTGGAGCGATCCATACCGGATAGCCGGACTCAGAATTCGTCAGTTGCCCGGACCGTGGAATGCCCTGGGAAAGGTCCGATTCGACAGTTACAATCCGTTTGGTATCTACCTTCATGATACGCCATCCAAACGTTTTTTTAAATCGCCGGACCGGGCGTTGAGTCACGGCTGCGTACGAGTGGAGGACCCGTACCGGTTGCTTTGGGTTCTCATTCAGGGGCTTCCCCAAGTCGACAGAGCCATCGTTGCCAATCATTGGCGTTCCGACAAGACGGCGTATGTGAAGCTTCGTAAACCTGTCCCCGTCTATCTGGTTTACTTCACTGCATGGGTGGATTCCGGCGGAGACTTATGTTTTCGGCGGGATATCTATGGCTACGATGTCCGCTTGGCAGCCTTTTTAAGGGGTATTGGTCCTGAAATGCCCTTGTCCAAAAGCCCCTGAATTCATGTTTTGCATAGCTTTTTTATTTAATTTTAAAGTTCGATTCAAGAAGTCATGAAGAAACTGATACTTGCTATTTTCCTATTCGTCTCCCTAAGCACCACGGCTCAAATCAAGGTGCTGTTTGACGCCACCAAAGCCCAAATGGCCGGTAATGCCGATTGGGTAGTAGATTCGGACCTCTTTAATATCGGTACCGGAACGGGCGGTGTCATGCGGACCGGCTCGGGCAACGAGGCGAATCCGCAGCGAATTCCGACGGCTGCCCAGTCAGGAATTACCACCACGACCGCAGAGACCTATTGGAAAGGGGCTCTTTCCAATTGGGGTATTGACTTGGTCCGTAAAGGATATACCGTGGAGACCTTGCCCTACAACGGCCAGATCACCTACGGAGTCACAACCAACGCCCAAGATTTGGCTAACTACAAAGTGTTTATCGTCATCGAGCCGAATATCGCCTTCACGGCTACGGAGAAAACAGCCATGATGAATTTCGTTCGCAACGGCGGAGGACTCTTCATCGGCGGAAATCACGCCGGCAGTGACCGTAATAACGACGGTTGGGATCCGGTGCGTGTTTGGAATGACTTCTTCCGTAGCAACGGAGTTGCCGTCAATCCGTTCGGTATGCTGTTCGACTCTACGGCATCGTTCACCCAAACCTCTTCGAACCTGGCCCCTTTGACCACCAACTCCATTCTTCGTGGTCCTGCCGGAAATGTCACCGGACTATATTATAATGTCGGAACATCCATCACGCTGAACCGTACCGCCAATCCAACTGCTACCGGTTTGGTCTTCAAAACCGGCGCTTCCAATACCGGCCTGACCCAAGTGATGTTTGCCAGTGCGACATACGGTTCTGGCCGGGTGTGTATTATCGGAGATTCTTCGCCCTCCGATGATGGTACTGGCGATAGCAACGACCAGTTGTTCGGCCTATCGTACCGCGGTCAGTGGCTCTCACCAAAAATTATTCATCAATTCCGTCATGTGGCTTGCTGGCTCTTCCGCCGCTCCCATGACCACGCAGGTTGACGAGTATTTGGCCAAAAATTCTCTTTCGGCTGGTTCGGAGTGGAGGGTATTCCCCAATCCGGCCCGCGATCGTTTTGTCATCGATGGCTTGACGCAAGACGCCGTAGTCAACGTGGAATTGGCCGATGTGACCGGGCGTGTAATCTCCCGTCAGACAATCGAATCCCAAAATGGTCAAGCGGAAGTGTCCGTCGACCGTCAGATTTTCCCTGCCGGCATCTACCTGCTTCGCATGGCTACCAGCCAGGAACAGAAGGTCGTCCGATTGGTGCTGAACTAAGATTTCAACAATAACCGAACTCATATGTGGCTGCCTCTTCAGGCAGCCATATTTTTTTAGCGGGTGGGAAGACAAATCAGCTGTTCCTCAGGGGCAGTTTTTTGTAACTTTGGACTTTACCTGACTTATGGAAATCCCCAAAACATACGACCCGACTTCCGTGGAGGACAAATGGTACCGTCATTGGATGGACCGTGGCTACTTCCGCAGCGTTCCGGATGATCGCGAACCTTATACCATCGTCATTCCTCCGCCAAACGTGACGGGTGTTCTTCACATGGGGCACATGTTGAACAATACCATTCAGGATGTACTTATCCGTCGTGCCCGCATGCGTGGATATAACGCTTGTTGGGTTCCCGGAACGGACCATGCGTCCATTGCTACCGAAGCCAAAGTAGTGGCGCTTCTGAAAGAAAAAGGTATTCAAAAGAAAGACCTGACGCGGGATGAATTCCTGTCGCACGCCTGGGAATGGAAAGAGAAGTACGGCGGAATCATTCTCGAACAGTTGAAGAAGCTGGGAGCTTCCTGCGATTGGGAACGGACACGTTTTACCATGGAGGATGACCTCAGTGATGCAGTCATTTCTGTATTCATCGATTTGCATCATAAAGGTCATATTTACCGTGGTGTTCGCATGGTGAATTGGGATCCGCAAGGCAAAACTGCTCTGAGTGACGAAGAAGTGATCTATAAGGAAGTTCAATCCCGCTTGTTCCACGTTCGCTATCCCCTCGTAGATGCTTCGCTTGCCGAAGCGCTCCGTCGCTCCGCTTCCACATGGACGGTTTCCGAGGATTCTTGGAAGGTCGACGTTGACGGCGCCTCGCATCAGGGGCGTGAATTCATCACGATTGCCACCGTACGTCCGGAAACGATTCTGGGTGATACCGCAGTCTGTGTGCATCCGCAGGATGAACGGTACAAGCATCTGGCAGGACGTTTCGCGGTCATCCCGCTCGTTAACCGTCCGGTGCCGATCATTTTCGACGATTACATCGAGATGGAATTTGGTACCGGCGCCTTGAAGGTCACACCGGCTCACGACATCAACGACTACAACCTCGGACAGAAGCATGGCTTGGAAGTGATCGATACGATCAACGACGACGGCACGATGAGTGCAGCAGCCCGTTTCTACGTCGGGGAAGACCGCTTCGTCGTACGAAAGAAAATCGCCAAAGAATTGGAAGCCCTTGGTCTGATGGTCAAGGTAGAGGATTATAAGAACAAGGTCGGCTATTCCGAGCGCACCGATGCGGTTATTGAACCCAAGCTGTCCATGCAGTGGTTCTTGCGCATGGATACGGTTTCAAAGCCCGCCTTGGAAAACGTATTGAACGGTAACATCAGACTCATTCCGGAAAAGTTCCTGAATACCTATCGCCATTGGATGGAAAACGTCCACGACTGGTGTATCTCCCGTCAGCTATGGTGGGGGCAGCGTATTCCTGCCTGGTACGGACCGAATCAGGATTTCGTGGTGTGCAAGACGGCCGAAGAAGCCGTATTGCTTTTCAAGGCCAAAGGGGTGAAAGTGACCCAAGCCGAGGTTCGTCAGGATGAGGATGTATTGGACACCTGGTTCTCATCGTGGCTGTGGCCGATCTCCGTGTTCGACGGGTTCAAGGACCCCGAGAATAAGGACATCAAATACTATTACCCGACCAACGATTTGGTCACCGCGCCGGAGATTCTGTTCTTCTGGGTAGCGCGGATGATTATCGCTGGCTATGAGTATCAGGGTGAGAAGCCGTTTTCCAACGTTTACTTAACCGGAATTGTGCGCGACAAGCTGGGACGTAAGATGTCAAAATCGTTGGGCAACTCACCCGATCCCTTGGACCTTATCGCCAAGTATGGAGCAGATGGAGTACGTGTGGGCATGCTGCTGAGTTCGCCCGCCGGTAACGATTTGCTTTTCGACGAAGGCTTGTGTGAGCAGGGACGTAATTTTTCCAATAAGATCTGGAATGCTTTCCGTCTGGTCAAAGGATGGGAAGTGTCTTCGTCCATGACTGCCACTGAGGTAAACCGTAAGGCCGTAGCTTGGTTCCGGGAACGCTTCAAACAGCAGCTTCACGTGATTGACGACCATTATGCGAAGTACCGGATGAGTGATGCCTTGATGGCTTCGTATAAACTCATGTGGGATGACTTCTGCTCGTGGTACCTGGAGATGGTCAAGCCGGCGTATGCCGAGAATGCGCCATCGCTGATCGATGCGGAAACCATGGATGCCACACTTTCCTTCTTTGAAGATCTCTTGAAAGTGCTTCATCCGTGGATGCCTTTCCTGACGGAGGAATTATGGCATCACCTGCAGTTCCGTGCCGACAACGATTGTCTGATTGTCGCTCCTTGGCCTACTGTATTGAAGTTTGATCAGAATATCTTGAATGATTTCGAATGGGCGGTAGAGGCGGTAACCGAGGTTCGCAACTTGCGCAGCTCCAAGGGGATCTCCCCCCGTGAGCCGTTGACGCTTTTGGTGCGCGATGAAAAGGCTGCCACGACGCCTTTCGTTCCCGTTATTCTCAAACTGGCCAACTTGGAACGAGTGGAGGCCGTCCAACAGAAGCCGGATGCTGCGTTCCCTATGCTGGTCGGACGTGTAGAGTGTTATGTGCCGGTATTGGGCGGCATGGATCTCTCAGCAGAACGCGACAGGCTCACGAAGGAATTACAGTACAATCAAGGCTTCTTGAAGTCCGTACAAGCCAAGCTTTCCAACGAACGGTTTGTCGCCAACGCCAAGCCCGAAGTGGTGGAAAACGAGCGCAAGAAAATGTCTGATGCTGAAGCGAAGATCAAAGCGATCGAAGAACAACTCGCTTCACCGTCTTGATTCACTGGACATGCTGAGTGACCATAAAATCCTGCGATGAATCGATACGTCGTCATCCTTTCGGCTTGCCTGCTGTGGACGCTTTCCCTTAGTGCTCAGCGCGTAGTGGCTCCTGAATACCACCCTCGCCCGGATACGATGCGCATGTACAAGGTTGAACTCTTGGACGGCTCCGTGTTCGTGGGACGTATGGTCGATTCCACGGATACACGCATCCGGTTGCTCACCAATTCCGGAACGTCAGTGGATGTGGATTCACGAAGCATGACACGCATCACGCCAGTTTCAGCCTCCGACCTGCATCGTGGTAAGTACTGGTTTCCT
>CAYWDY010000151.1:0-5909 GCA_964455985.1 uncultured Flavobacteriales bacterium | reverse complement strand
GCGAGTATATTCTTCAGCTTGGCATTGTCTGTTCCTCTTGTCATGACAATCAACACGTAATCCAGGGATCCGGTAAAGAAGATTCCTCCTTCACTCAACTGGAAGGAGCCATCCAGATTCTTTTCGCCGAGTTTGTGGGCTACGGTCACCCATTCCGGTGTGTTTCGGACAATACCATCTCGGAATTTACTTTCCGTCAAGAGTTGTAGGGCTTTGTCGGACATTTCCGGAGAAAGGAACGAGGCGTTATACAGCAGACGAAAGAAGCGACTCATGCTTTCTGTCGTCAGCGGATAATCGGGCTGATGAGGATCGGGGATGGGAAGCTCTAGCGCCTCCAGTACTTGGTTGTAAACACTCATGTCCAAGTTCGCATTCAACATCGCCGTAGCATCGTTGTCCGATTGAACAATCATGAACTCTAGCAAATGATTGACAGAATAACTGACCCCTGGCTTCAATCCTACCCAAGTGGTTATGGTGGGAGCAGGAAGTCCGGCCATTTTGCCGGTGAAGACAAACCGCTTGTCCAAAAGCAGTGGTTGATGTTCAGCCATTTTCAGGTAGGCGATCAACGTCACTACCTTCATCATACTTCCCGGACTATAGGCGTTTTCGTTCACTGAGAAATTACGGCCGTTGTCCAACATCCTGAAATACACGGACGCCGATTCACAGACGCCTTCGCGGGTCATTTGATCGATGTAGGACTGGACCTTTAGACGGAGAGGACGCAAAGCTTCGTCGTCGCATTCCCGGTCGAGTATCAGCAGCGGACGGGTAAGCTTGTAGCCTTTCCTTCTGAAACCGTGGACATCGCAATCGGCAACTCGGGTTTCGGCTATTTCCTGACTGGGGCTACGTTGTATGTACGTCCACCACAAACCGAGATTCACGAGTAGTATGGAACCGAATACTACGACGCGGATTTTGTTGGAGACAGACAATGGAGTTTTGATCATTGGGTGGCAAGTTCAAGCGAAATCCTGTTGACTACATGAATGCGTGAAAAGTATCGATGACTGGAAAGAGAAAAACGATAAAGATTCACGAATCCAATCGCTGTACCACAGAAAGCATACCACTAGAATTCAAACCCAACAGATTCACTCCGGATTGCTTTCCGACCTCCAAACTGCCCCATCGGCTTTGCCAATTCAAGAAGTAAGCAGCGTTCCATGTCGCCATGCGCAACACGGTTTCAAAATCTAAACCCTCCTTGGCCTTCATCAACGTATTCATTTCATTTACAATAGACAAACCATCGTTAGAAGCAAGACTGTCTGTCCCTAACAACAGTGGAAGTCCGGACATCGACAGCGCATTCAAGTCTGGCAACCGCCCTTCAATAAAGAGATTAGCACCCGGACATAAGCAGAACGCAGCGTGCGAGGAAAGGTTGTCATTTCGGGAAAGTAAACTTGAGAGGTCAGACGACCTTGTGAACGTGTCATGAACAAGTAAAATTTTCGAAGCGCGTTCCGCGCGTTGCATCAGCGTTGGCATGACCCCTTGTCGGGTAGGTTGAAAATCATCGTACCACCCGGTTCCTTTGAGCATGTCCATCAGGGGACCGTCACCGTTCACGAACATCTGATCCTCCGAAGCCGACTCTTGAATGTGGATAGAGATTGGAAACGGATCAGACGTTGACGCCTCCGCAAGCCTCCGCATCAAGACTTCCGATACGGTGTACATGGCATGCGGAACAAGGTTTGCGGTCAAACCGGCATCTTGGAATTGCCGAAGCACATCCTGCCCACGCTCCCACTCTTGCTCGGCACGTGAGGGATGCAGATCAAACAATTCAACAAACGTATGGTAATGGATCGAACTGTTCCGCTTGCGATTCAAGGTTCGGACAGTATTCGAAATATCACACACCGCCACGATTCCTCCGGCATGCATTTCTTCGTCAGCTTTTTGCATGGCATCTTCCGCCTCCTCGAGGTCCACGTCTCGGTAACGAACCACCTCTTTAAGAAAACCCGGCAATCCGGTTTCACGGGTCAAACGGCCACGTAGGTGCGACAGCTCCAGGTGACAATGGGCGTTGATAAAACCGGGGACGAGATGGCCTTTGTACCGCTCGAGGTCAGCGGAAGACAACAGCATCCGGTGACTCTCCACTTCTCGAAGCGGATCCACCACATCCAGAACGACACCCTTTTCATCGATAACCAGAATCCCACCGGGAATGACGGGGGTAGAAACCGGATGAAGGAAATCAGCCGTGATGTAGCGTCTGGGCATATCACAAAGGTCGGAAATCCGTGCCGAACCGACACGACTTCGTATCTTTACCTTCCACGCATGAGCACATCC
The DNA here is from genome assembly GCA_964455985.1 of uncultured Flavobacteriales bacterium. Taxonomy (GTDB): domain Bacteria; phylum Bacteroidota; class Bacteroidia; order AKYH767-A; family 2013-40CM-41-45; genus Pollutiaquabacter. Next base: position 3,584 of record CAYWDY010000151.1, on the reverse strand, counting down.
CTTCCCGATATCCGATCCCTGTCGCAGACCGAGCTGGCTGCGGGGCTTTCCCCGTGGCAGGTTCCGGCCTTCCGCACGAAACAGATCTGGGAGTGGCTTTGGAAAAAAGGCGCCCGCTCGTTCGACGAGATGACCAATCTGCCGCTGGACCTTCGTCAACGGCTGAAAGAGACGTACGACTTCCGCACAGTCACTATCCAGCATCACCAGATCAGCCGTGACCGAACCATCAAGAATGCTTTTTGCCTGCACGATGGGAACTTGGTGGAAGGCGTACTGATACCCACGGAAACCCGCATGACAGCGTGTGTCTCCTCGCAAGTCGGTTGCAGCCTGACGTGTAAATTCTGCGCTACCGGCAAACTGGAGCGGGTACGTAATCTGGAAGCCGGAGAGATCTACGATCAGGTGTTGTTGATCCGCCAGCAGTCAGAACGGGAATACGGAATACCGCTGAGCAACATCGTGTATATGGGGATGGGAGAACCGCTGTTGAATTACGCCAATGTATTGCGGAGCATCGATCGCATCACCTCTCCCGACGGCCTGGGCATGTCTCCCCAACGAATCACGGTCAGTACGGCTGGTATCGCCAAGATGATCCGCAAGCTGGGCGACGATGAAGTTCGCTTCAACCTGGCCCTTTCCCTGCATGCAGCCAACGACACGAAGCGCAATCAGATCATGCCGATCAACGAGAGCAATACGTTGGATGTCCTCGAGGAAGCGCTGAATTACTTTTACGACAAGACGGGCACACGTGTCACCTTTGAATACATCGTATTTCAAGGATTCAACGATTCGATTACCGATGCCCGGGAGCTGGAATCCTTCTGCCGGAAAGTCAAAGCCAAGGTGAACATCATCGAATACAATCCGATCGACGGAGGAGAATTCACGAACGCCAAGGAGGACAAGTTGGTTCCCTTTATCGGTCATTTGGAAAGCAAAGGCATCGTGGTGAATGTCCGTCGTAGCCGAGGCAAGGACATCGATGCAGCCTGCGGCCAGCTCGCGAACAAGTCGGGACAGCGTTAAGCGGCGTCCTTCCATTTGATTACCTTTGACGTACATGTCACTTTCCCTGGAAGAAATCCGTCGTCCGCTTTCCGGCACCCTGGAGGACTTTGAAAAACGTTTCCGTGCTTCCATGAAGAGTCCTGTACCGCTCTTGGATGTGATCACGCGTTACATCCTGAAGCGGAAAGGCAAGCAGATGCGACCGCTGTTCGTCTTCTTCAGCGCGGGCCTGTGCGGTGGAATTGCCGACCGCACCCACCGGGCGGCCACACTCATCGAGCTGCTTCACACCGCCACCCTTGTTCATGATGATGTGGTGGATGACAGCAACGAACGTCGTGGCTTCTTCTCGCTGAATGCCCTATGGAAAAACAAGATCGCCGTTTTGGTCGGCGACTTCCTCCTCAGTAAAGGGCTGTTGCTTTCCGTGGAGCACGAAGACTTCGACCTGCTGAAAATCGTTTCGGAAGCGGTCAAGGTGATGAGCGAAGGGGAACTTCTCCAGATTGAAAAAGCACGACGACTGGATATCACCGAAGCGATCTACTTCGAAATCATCCGGTGCAAGACCGCATCGTTGATCGCCTCCTGTTGCGCTTGCGGAGCAGCCTCTGCAGGGGCCAACGAACAGACCATAAAGTCCATGCATCAATTCGGTGAATGGATAGGCATCGCATTCCAGATCAAAGACGATCTGTTCGATTACAGCCCTCACGGCGCCATTGGAAAACCGACCGGCATAGACATCAAGGAGAGCAAGATGACCTTGCCGCTGATTTACGCCTTGTCACAAGCAAGTTACCTGGAAAAACGCCGGATCATCCATCTGATCAAGAGCCGCACCAAGGACCAAAAGAAAATCCAGGAAGTAGTGCAATTCGTTCGAACCTCCGGCGGACTAGAATATGCCGAAAAGAAAATGAAGGAGTATCAGGAGAAAGCCTTCGAACTGCTGGCCACTTTTCCGGACAATCCCTACCGCCAAGGGCTGGACCAACTGGTGCGTTTCACCACTCAACGAAAAGTATGAAACCGCTGAACAAGCTGTTTTACTTGACCTCCGCCGCACTACTTGTCTTGGCCGTGTGGATTTTCCTATCGCCTTCCATGGTGATTGCAGATATCCTATATCCACAACGGTATGATTCCAGCTTCGTCGCATTCCTTCAGCTTCCGGAACATCAGCCGCAAAAAAAGGATATCCCCGATAACCTGAACCCCGGTGCTTATGATCCGGGAGATCTTTCCATACCGTACCAGGCCTTTTCCGTCACCTCCGACGATGGCGTGCGCCTGGACGCTTGGGATATCCCTTCCAACGATTCTTCCAACGACCGGACCATCGTGCTGCTGCACGATCTTAACCAAGGTCGGCTCAGTCTGCTGGAGTCCATCAAACAATTTCACGACCGGGGGTTTTCTGTCTTGTCGTACGATATGCGTGCGCACGGAACGAGCGGTGGTGATCGATTCTCAGCCGGCCTGCCTTCGATGAATGACTTGATCGCGGTGGTGCGAGCGTACCGTGTGCGGCATGCTGAGCAGCGGATTATCCTGTTCGGCTCGGGAGTATCCTGTGCCGTCGTTTATCTCTATGCCGCCTATCTCGGCGATCAGGAGGCCCTTGTCCTGGAAAGTCCGTTCGATGCCTTCGACACCTACCTGCGGCGTCAGGCCCGCGAAGAATGGGGAATCATGGCCGGGATGTGGTATCCGGTGCTTCGAAAAGAAGTGGAAAAAGAAACCCAAATCCCGGTCAATCAACTCGATATGAAAGCGATGGCACGCTGGATTACGACCCCTACACTCTTTTTGGGAGGCTCGGAAGACCGCCTGGTTTTCCTCGCGGATACCTACAATGTGTACGACACCTGCGGAGCTGAACAAAAAGCGTTAATTTTGATCAGGGAAGCGCGGCACGGGGAGCTGGCTATCAAGGGAGGAGAACGTTATTACGACGGTATCAGTTCCTTCCTCCATGAAGCCGTTCCGCAACGACAGAAACCGTCGGCCCGAAAACGCATAGCCGTATTGGATGATCAGCAGGGAAACCATCGAGAAGATTCTGGATACCGCCCGCATTGAGGAGGTGGTCGGAGACTTCGTATCCTTGAAACGAAGGGGTGTCAACCTGATCGGATTATGTCCCTTTCACGGGGAGAATACACCATCCTTCAACGTCAATCCCACCCGTAATATTTACAAGTGCTTCGGCTGCGGAGAAGGCGGCAACGCCGTCAATTTCCTCATGAAGCATGAGCAACTGAGTTATCCGGACGCCCTCCGCCAACTGGCCAAGAAATACGATATCGAAGTCGAGGAGACCAAACCGGATCCGAAAGAACAGGAACAGATCGACGAGCGTGAAAGTCTTTACTCGTTGAACGCCTTCGCCCTTCAGACATTCGTCAGCCAGTTGCACGAAGACGAAGAAGGGATTTCCATCGGACTCACGTACTTGCGGGAACGTCAGTTCTCGGATGAAATCATACGGAAGTTCCAGATCGGTTACGCACCTGAAGCTTGGGACTCTTTCGCTAAAAAAGCAGTGAAGGCCGGCTATC
>CAYWDY010000150.1:0-6025 GCA_964455985.1 uncultured Flavobacteriales bacterium | reverse complement strand
TCTGTTTTTGAAACGGATGATATCCAAACCGGTTGGGATGGTCGGGTCTTCGATCGCAAGGCACAGAATGATGTCTACAATTATAAGATTCAAGTCACAGATCTCTGCAGCGACAATCACCAGTATATCGGTCGTGTGACGTTGTTGAAGTAGTTGGGATTGACTACCATTAATTCGTCTGTCGGCTTTTTCACGTTCAAGTAAAAAGGCTGGAAGACTTCTGTGGTACACACGCTATCACACGCATCCTTAGAAACGTTTTACTTCCTATCTTGAGGCCGAAAAGCCTCGAATATGGATACCCATTTGCATCACGATCACGGACATCATGCGGAAGAGCATTTCCAGCAATCCGAAGCCGTACGGGATATCGTTATTGGAATGTCGGACGGACTTACGGTCCCCTTCGCTTTGGCTGCCGGGCTCAGCGGTGCGGTGGACAGTAACACCATCATCATCACGGCCGGTTTGGCTGAAATCGTAGCGGGTTCCATCGCCATGGGCCTGGGCGGTTATCTGGCGGGTAAAACGGAAGTCGAGCACTACGAGGCCGAACTGAATCGGGAACATCGGGAGTGCGTCACACACTACGAAACCGAGCGCCAAGAAGTGATGTCGATCTTAGGTCAGTATGGCTTATCCAAGAATTCTCAGGAACTCGTCATGAACGAGATGGAGAAGGACAAGGATAAATGGGTGGAGTTCATGATGCGTTTCGAGTTAGGGCTGGAGAAGCCGGATCCTGACCGTGCCCGGAAGAGCGCCCTCAACATCGGTATCGCCTATATCGTCGGCGGCATCATTCCGCTTTCTGCCTACTATTTCACGGATACGCCTCACCAGGGCTTGATGGTCTCCAGCCTGATCACCGTACTCTGCTTGTTCGTTTTCGGATATTATAAAAGTAAGGTGACCGGACAACCACCACTTCGTGGTGCCTTGCGTACCACGTTGATCGGAGTATTAGCCGCCGGTGCTGCGTATCTGTTGGCCTCGCTTTTTTCCTGAGCGAAAGAAGGGCCTTCTTGTTTTTTGTAAACCATAATCCTGCTGCGCCGTGTCCAAAAAAGGAAATTCGACTGTCAATGTCCCCAAATCCGATAATCGCCCAGTACTTTTCGGCGTAATCTTGTTGTTGGTTTCGATACCTATCCTGTCACAACTAGTCACTGATTTTTTTCTCAATATTGATGACGATCTTTTCTTCACCAACAATCCTCACTTGAGGAGTCTTTCCTGGGACAATATCCGAACCATATTCACTAGTTTCTATGGAGGCAATTACCATCCTGTAACCACATTGATAGAAGCCGTGGAATTTCAGTTCTTCGGCCTCAAGGCCTCCGGATACCATGCCGTCAGCGTTCTGTCGCATTTATTTAACACTTGGCTTCTTTATCGTCTCATGGGTTTCTTGTCTACGCGTTTCGATGTGCGAGCTTTCGTAACGGCGGTGTTTCTTTTGCATCCGATGCATATCGAAACTGTGGCGTGGATCACTGACAAGACGGATTTGTATTACACGACGTTCCTTTTACTTGGGCTTATCAGTTACCTGACTTATATAGAAACCGACGACAAGAAAAAATTGTGGGCTACTGCTCTCTTTTTTGTTTTATCCCTCGGATGTAAGCCGGCAGCCATTGCCTTTCCCCTCCTGATTGGACTGATGGATTTCTACAAAGGCCGTCAGCTCAGGCGTGATTGGATATTCAAGATTTCATTGGTGCTGCTCTCCCTTATTTTCGCGTATGTCACCTTCTCCTCATTGGATGCCAAAGCCAAATTGGCGGATTATCTGATGCCTGATTATTCGTGGCTTGAACGATTCTTTATCGTCAACTATGCCTTCTGCTATTACATCGTCTGTTTCTTCCTACCGCTTGACTTGTCTGCCTTGCATTTGGCACCTCGTGAATTGTCAGCGATATACTATTTGTCACCTTTCATGACAGCAGCAGTGCTGTACGGCATGTACCGCTGGTTTCGGAAAGATCGATGGGTGATGACGGGTTTCCTCTTCTATGCGTTTACCATCGGACTGGTCGTGCAGCTTGTTCCGTCTGGATACAACATTGTCGCTGAACGATACACGTATGTTCCTTACATCGGTCTTTCGCTGGCCATGGCAGGTCTTTATCTGTCTGTTCAAACGGAAGACAAATACAAGCGGATGGCAGGGCGATTCGTTGTGATTTATGCGGTAGTGATGATTTTTCTATCCTATCAGCGCGCTTCGGAATGGAAGAGTCTGTTGTCGGTAAACCGTTCCATCGCCGAGCATAACCCCGAGTCTCCTTATGCCTTGATGACAGCTGCTTTCCAGGAGTTGAATTCAGGCAACAGAGAAGCGGCACTCCGGGATCTTGAAGCAGCCGAATCCATGGATCCCAACGATAAGGAGGTTCTCTTCCTAAAGGGCAGGATTCATTACCAATTAAACAATCAGGCTACGGCCTTGACAGCGTTCCAGCGAGCTCGTGTTTTAGGTTGCAACCGTCCTGAGCTGAACGAATACATGGCCATCCTTTTCTTTCAGACCAATGCCATGGATTCAGCCGACTATTATTTCTCCGAGGTAATAGCTGCTGACACGACAGGCAATCTTTCCTATTATACCAATCGTGCATTGTGCCGGTTTAACCTTAATCGTTTTGAAGACGCCATTGCGGATTACACCACGGCACTTGAAAGGGATTCTACTTTAGGTAATGCACGCGCTGAGCGAGGTGTTTGTCTGGCCAAGTTGGGTCGTAATGCCGAGGCGTGTGCTGATCTCCAGCGTGCCGTCTCCGAAGGTTTCACCGATTACCAATCGGATTTAGATAAATATTGTCGTTGATTACGGTCAGCGACACGGTATTCCTTTCGGACTATTTTCGTTCTTTGCAACGTTCCATGATCATACACTTCCAACATCAGGGCGAATTGTTCCAGGTCGACCTTTCCCGTCCGATCGAAATATCATTACCCCTCACAGACGACAACACCCGGGTCGATGCATTTCATCTGCCTCCGCTGAAAAAAGAGCCGTTCAGAGCGGGCCCCTTTGTCGGTGATGTACTTCAAGGTGGTCCTTGCAATGTGAACACCATCACGTTCAATCCGCACGGTAACGGAACCCATACCGAGACGGTCGGCCATATTTCACGCGAAAAGGAAACGGTGTACGATCATGTCAAGCGGTTCTGGTTTACGGCGGAGTTGGTCTCCGTCGATCCTGCGCTTCTTTTCGATGACCGTGTGATCATGGAAAATCAATTGGAGCAGGCACTGGCCCGTCATCCGGAGGCTTTGATTATCCGTACGCGTCCCAATGTGGAAGACAAGCGCCACAGGAATTATTCGGGTTCTAACCCGGTTTACCTGCATGCCGACGCGGCACGAATGATACACGATGCCGGGGTTCAACATCTGTTGATTGACGTTCCATCCGTTGATAAGGAAGACGATGGGGGAGTCTTGGCTGCGCATCATGCCTTCTGGGCATACCCGGAGAAAACCAGAAAAGAATCCACCATTACCGAACTGATTTACGTGCCGGATGAAGTGAAGGACGGTTTTTATTTGCTTAACCTTATGGTTACCAGCATCATGAATGATGCATCGCCTTCCCGTCCGATTTTATACAAGCCGTTCCATCCTCCAGGTGGTTCAGACAGGGTTTAGGCCTGAGTAAAGCAAGGGCAAAAGACCCTCTTTTTTATAATTATCAGGAATACAGAAGCTTAGCTGGTTGATTCCATGTTTCCACGGAGCAAGCCCGGCTCAGTCGTCTGCGTCCCTTCTTTAGAATCAGTCTAATTTTAATTTTTTTTTCATTTTTATCAAGAATAGGCCACTTTCTAATAAATTTGCGGCGACTTATTCTGACTTTTTCATCTTAAAATGAGAATTGTCATAGGTCTCATGCCAAAGCATGGAAACCAAGATCGCTAACTCAACTGATATGAGCATTATCGGCCGCATCAAGAAAAACAGTTTACCTCTTCTTCTCCTCGTATTATCCCTATTGAACGCTCGATTGGTTTCGGCGCAAGATGGAGAAGCTCTTTTCAAAGCGAATTGTACCAGTTGTCACGCGGTCAAGGAAAAGCTGATCGGTCCGGCACTGATGGGTATCGAGACCCGTCGCCCCGAAGATTGGCTGCTGAAATGGATTAAGAATTCCACCGCCGTTATCAAATCAGGTGACGAGTATGCGGTGAAACTCTACAACGACTACAACAAGGTAGCGATGCCGTCTTTCAACCTGAAAGATGATGAAATCAAGTCGATCTTGGCGTACGTCAAGGAAGAAGCGGCCAAGCCTGATGCAGCTCCTGGTGGTAGTGCCGTTCCTGGTGCAGCACCTGTCGAAGAAGAAAAGCCCATCGGACTTTACCTCATCATTGCCGCGGTAGTACTTTTCTTGTTGTCCGGTATCATGGGTCGTGTGCAATCCACGTTGGAGCGCACCGTTCGTCAGCGTCAAGGTCTACCCGAGCCGGTTCCCATGACCCGCCGTCAAGCAGCGATCCATTGGGCAAGAAACAACAAGAAACTCGTGGCGGTATTACTCCTCCTCTTCATGGGCTGGGGAAGCGTCAAAGGTTGGTACACCTTGAAAGACATTGGTGTCATGCAAGGCTATACACCTGATCAGCCGATCAAATACTCCCACAAACTTCACGCAGGAACGATGCAGATTCAATGTATCTACTGCCACAGCGGTGCAGAACGCGGAAAAGTCGCAGGTATTCCTTCGGCCAACGTTTGTATGAATTGCCACAAGTATGTTCGCAAAGGTCCTGAGACCGGAACCGAAGAGATCGCCAAGATTTACAAAGCATTGGATTACGATCCTGACAAAGGCACGTATGGTCCGAATCCCAAGCCTATCCAGTGGGTCCGCGTACACAACCTGCCTGACTTGGCTTATTTCAATCATGCCCAGCACGTTGCTGTCGGCAAGATCGCTTGTCAAACCTGTCACGGTCCGGTGCAAGACAGCATGACGGTAGCAGGCCAATATTCACCGCTCACCATGGGCTGGTGTATCGATTGTCACCGCAAGACCGAAGTGAAGATGGCAGGAAATGCGTATTACAACGAGTATCATAAGGAATTGATGGCCAAATCCGGCGGTGATTCGCTCTTCCATGTGAAGGACATCGGCGGTCTGGAATGTTCCCGTTGCCACTATTGATTTCTACCTCTCGACACTGATCTGAAAACAACTCTCTTATCATAATCACCCGATGAGCCAACGCTATTGGAAAGGAATGGAAGAATTACGGAACGATCCGGAATTCGTCCGCCTTAAGAACAACGAGTTTTACGAGCAGCTTCCTTTGGATGAACTCGTACAAAAGAAGTCCGAAGATGCTTCGCAAACACCCCGCCGCGACTTCCTGAAGTTTCTCGGTTTCGGTGTAGCAGCCGCTTCCCTGGCAGCTTGTGAAGCGCCGGTCCGTAAATCGATCCCGTACCTTATGCGTCCGGATCAGATCACGCCGGGCATCGCCAACTGGTACGCCTCCACGTATTTTGACGGCCACGACTATTGTAGCGTGTTGGTCAAAACCCGTGACGGTCGTCCGATCAAATTGGAAGGCAATACCAGCAGTACGGTCACCAAGGGCGGTGTCAACGCCCGCGTACAAGCCAGTGTTCTTTCTTTGTATGACTCTACCCGTTACACCGGTCCGATGTCGGGTGGTAAAACCTCCGATTGGGCTACGGTTGACGGAGAGATTTCAGGTAAACTGGCGGCCATCGCTGCCAAGGGCGGTAAGATCCGAATCCTGAGTTCAACGATTAACAGTCCTTCGACGTTGAAGGTCATCGCTGATTTCGGAACTAAGTACCCGAATACCCGTCACATTCAGTACGATGCGGTCTCTTATGCTGCGATCCGTCAGTCGAACCTGGAAAGCTTCGGCAGTGCGGTGATTCCGTCATACAATTTCGACAAGGCGGAAGTCATCGTCAGTCTGGCGTGTGATTTTCTGGTCAACTGGATTTCTCCTATCGAGCATTCGAA
>CAYWDY010000149.1:488-6034 GCA_964455985.1 uncultured Flavobacteriales bacterium | reverse complement strand
TGGCACTGGCTTTAACGGCAACATTTATTCCTTCGGAAACCAGAACGGGTACATTCTAGCGGGCGGCACATTCACCTTGGCCAACGGTGTTACGGTAAACAACATCTGTCGCAGCACGACGACGATTGACGTACAAGAGATTGAAAGCGTCGTATTGGAATCCACAGTTTACCCTAACCCGATGATACAGCAGGCTACGCTCAGCTTCAAGACTCGCGAGTATCTTCAGGCTCCCTCATTGCAAATCCTGGACGCCACCGGCCGTTGCGTAAAAAGCTTTCCTGAACCTACAAGTAATCAGGGCCTCAGCGTTGACTACATCATCAACCGCGAGTCCTTGGCTACCGGTACTTACTTCTACTTCCTGAGCGAAGGAGAATCTCAAATTGCATCGGGCAAGCTGATTGTTCAGTAATCCGTTCAGTTCCGACTATAAAAAGGCCACCCTCATCGGTGGCCTTTTTTCGTACCGACCCCGGTGTAAGCAAACGCAAATACAAGCCAACTCCTAACAGCCTTGTTTTGTATCTTTGAAAATCACCGCGCGACGTGAAATACGCCATCATCGATATCGAAACGACCGGAGGGAATGCGACTTCTGAACGTATGACAGAGATCGCCATTTTCATCCATGATGGAGAAAAGGTCATCGATAGCTTCAGTAGCTTGATCAATCCGGAGAAACCGATTCCCCCATACGTGAGCCGGCTCACCGGAATCACCGACGAGATGGTGGCCGAAGCTCCCAAGTTCTATGAGATCGCTCGCGAAGTGGTGACGCTGACCGAGGATTGTATTTTCGTCGCACATAATGTCCAGTTCGATTATTCCTTCGTGCGCGAAGAATTCAAATCACTGGGATATTCCTATTCTCGGGATTACCTCTGCACAGTTAAACTAGCCCGGAAACTCCTTCCCGGTCATCCAAGCTACAGTCTGGGTAAACTATGTGAGCAATTAAACATCCGATTGGAAAACCGTCACCGCGCAGCGGGTGATGCGTTAGCGACTGTCCGGCTTTTCGAACTCATGTTGGAGAACGACAAGGATGCTTACATCGAACGTTCCATACGTAACGATTACCTGAACCTTCGTTTCCCTCCGGGTTTCGATTCCGCCATCATTCACCGGCTGCCGGAAGTACCCGGCGTCTATTACCTGCACAACGAAGACGGAAGCATTATCTACATCGGTAAAAGTACCAACATCCGAAAAAGAGTGGTGAGTCACTTCTCCAACAAGCAGACCAAAAGGTCCATCGCCATGCGCAACGCCGTGCGGGATGTCACCTTTGAAGTCACCGGAAACGAACTGGTTGCCCTGCTGCTTGAATCCGACGAAATCAAAAACCACCAGCCACTTTACAACCGGGCCCAACGCCGCACGCTGTTCCAATACGGCATCGTAGAGGAGAAAGCCCGCGACGGATACCGCAGGTTGAAACCCGCCAAACTCACTCTTTCGGTTGATCCGTTGCTTACTGCCGCTTCACTGGAAGAGGCCCGACATCTGCTGGAAAGACTGGTGAACCGATTCAACTTATGCCAGAAATGGTGCGGCCTTTACCCGGCTCAACACGCCTGCTTCAAGCACAGCATCGGACAGTGCGACGGCGCCTGCGCCGGTAAAATACCTGCAGATACCTACAACGAACGTGTCGAGAAAGCTATTGACAGTCTGCGGTACAGTCATTCCGACTTTCTAATCCTTGATAAAGGCAGGCAGCCCGGAGAGGTCGCTGTCATTCAAGTTGAAAAAGGAAAATACCGGGGATTCGGCTACGTGCAAGAAGATCTTTCTGAGGGCCGATTGGAAGACCTGCTGGAAGCGGTCCGACCGAAAAACGATACCCGGGATGTTCACCGTATCCTCCGGCACTTCCTGAACCGCGGAAAGACGCTGAAAGTGATTCCATACGAAACATGATACGCCGCATCCTGCTTTTTTTCATAACCCTGGCGTTCGTAATCCCGATTGGTAGTACGGCCACTGCCCAAGCGCATGTCAATCCGCTCTCCCTCGGAGTGAATGACCTTGACGGCAAGGCCTGTCAACTTCCCCGAAAGCAGGAAACTTCCTTTATCGTAATCGTTTCGTTGCTGGCGGATTGTCCCGCCTGTGAATCTTACTCGCGTACATTGAACCAGTTGTCCAAGGAGTATGAGAAAAAAGGAGTCCAGTTCGCAGGCCTTTTCTCCGACCGCTTCACCACCTTTGATGAGGCACGACAATTCCAGAAAACCTATTCTATCCGATTCCCCCTTTATCGGGATCAGGGCAATAAGATGGTCCATGCGTTGGGAATAACGGTTGCCCCACAGGTTATCGTGATGGACGTTACAGGTGTCATCCGGTACTCCGGTCGGATCGATGACTGGATGTATGCCATCGGAAAAAAACGAACGACCATTACGAATCGTGACTTGAAGAACGCCTTGGATAAGCTATGCCAAGGTCAAGAACCATCACCGACCCGAACCACACCGATCGGTTGTATCATCTCCGAGCCATGAGAGCATACACCTTACGTCTTTTTCTGTCGTTAACCGCTTTGATTTTCTACCGCTGCGGCTCAAGCGATGATTCCAATGTCTCCTATTACCGAGATGTGCGTCCCATTCTACAGAAATCCTGTGCGGATTGCCACCACCCGCAGGGCGCTGCCCCCTTCTCCTTGCTGACCTATGAGGATGCGGTAAAGCATGCACCCACCATCAAAGCCACCGTCACCTCCCGTTTCATGCCTCCTTGGCCTGCAGATCCGGAGTACAATCACTTTATCGGAGAACGTTTTCTTACCGACGAAGAGATTCGTATCATCAGTCAATGGGTGGAAACCGGAACACCGGAAGGAAATCGTTCCGAAGCAACGGAAGAATCAGATACAGTGCCAGGTATGAAATGGGGACAGCCTGACCTGACGGTCCGTATTCCCGACCGATTCCCGTTACCGGGCGACAACCAAGACCGGTTCATGATGATGAAGGTTCCGATTGAACTGCCCGCCGACACTTTCGTAAGACTGATTGAAATAGTACCAAACAACCGACGCTTGGTGCACCACATTAACGGCCATTTAGTCCAATATGCCGAGGGAAGCAAGCAGGATGTTCGCCGCGGCTTGACTCCGGTGAATACCGAACAACACGACAAGCTGGAAGCCTTCCGCATGCTGGATCTTCCTAATGATGACGGCACCTATCCGATGCTGACACCCTCTGTGACAAATTACCTTCCAGGCGTAGAGCCTGTCGCGTATCCCAAAGGCATCGGTGGTTACCGACTGAAAAAAAAATCCGTGCTGTTGTTGGACAATATTCATTACGGTCCTACTCCGTTAGACACTTCAGACCAGACGGCTTTCCGATTCTACTTCATGCCAGAGGCACCTGTCCGGCCTACGCATGAGTTCATCATGGGAACCTCTGGAATATCGCCCATAGTACCTCCGTTAGTCATTGAGCCGGGTCAAGTCCAGACCTTCGTTACCCGCTACACGCTGGAAGAAAAAATATCGCTGTTGACCATCAATCCGCACATGCATCTGCTGGGAAAATCGTTCAAAGCCTATGCCCTGACACCGTCCGGTGATACCATTAGGCTTATCCGTATTCCCAAGTGGGATTTCCGGTGGCAGTATTTTTATACGTTCCCCAAACCCATCGTTCTCGAACCTGGGACAACGTTAGTGGTTGAGGGTGTCTATGACAATACGGAAAACAATCCGCTGAATCCGTTTCATCCGCCTCAACGTGTCGCCGAGCGGGAAGGAAGCATGCGAACGACCGACGAAATGTTCCAGCTCATTTGCACGTATATCCCCTACCTAGCCGGAGACGAGAAAATCGACTTGGATCCGAATAACCAAACCCCATGATACGACCCGAAGACTTACGTATCCTTGCACCAGAGACTAAAGAGCAATGGGAAGGCTATTATCAGTTGCGTTACGACGTGCTACGCAAACCGTGGAACCAATCCTTCGACAGCACCAAGGACGATACCGAGGAGAGCTCGTTACATCGGATCGTATTGGATGCTGATGGAAAAATCGTTGGCGCTGGTCGACTTCAGTTCAACAGTCCGGTTCAGGCTCAAGTACGTTCCATGGCAATCCATGCCAGCTGCCAAGGCCATGGTGTCGGTAAAATCCTACTGGATCACCTGGAAAAAACGGCGGCTGAATTAGGATGTACGGAAGTGATTTTGGACTCGCGGGATTACGCCATCGGGTTCTACGAGAAATGCGGATACACGACAATCGCTCCCTCCTACTTGCTCTTCGGCGTCATCCCGCATGTCGTCATGCAGAAATTCCTGTAAGAGCTATTCCGGCTTCTTTAACGTAAAGGTGAAGGTGGACCCGACACCAAAACTACTGCGAACGTTGATGTTCTGCTTATGGGCCTCAATGAGGTGTTTTACAATGGCCAATCCCAAGCCGGTACCGCCTTGTTCCCTTGAACGACTGTTATCGACACGATAGAATCGTTCAAAGACCCGAGGCAGGTGTTGGGGTTCGATACCAATACCCGTATCCGTGATTTCGACCAGAATATTCTTATCCATGTCGTAGAACCCGACTACCGTAGTGCCATCCTGTCGGCCATACTTGATGGAGTTGACAATCAGATTGACAACCACCTGACGGATTCGTTCCTTGTCTGCATAGACATAAACCGGACGGTCGCTTCCTTCTTTGAAGGAAAGCCGTATGTTCTTTTCACGAGCTCGCAATTCCTGAGATTCGAAGACGTCCTTGGTCAGTTCATGGATATCAAAAGATCGTTGCTCCAAGGCCATTTCACCGCTCTCCAATTTTGAAATCGCCTCAAGGTCTTCGACGATGGTACACAAGCGTTCAACCGATCGTGCCGCTCGTTGCAAATAGTGAACGTTGACTTCAGGATCATCGATACCGCCTTCCAGCAGTGTATGAATATACCCTTGGATACTGAAGAGCGGCGTTTTCAATTCGTGCGAGACATTGCCCAGGAATTCCTTCCTAAAATTCTCCATTCGTTTCAGCTCGGCGATTTCACGGGATTTATCTTCCTGCCACGACATCACCTCGCGATTCACGTTGGCCAAAATGTCTTCCGACAAGTCCACGCGCTCAATAGCCTTAGCTTTGGAATCCTTAAAGGTGGAAATGGTCTTGTAGATCAATTTGATCTTGCGGTAAATGAAAATCTCAAGGAAATACTGGAAAATGAGAAATGTCGCCAGGAAGGAGACGACGAAGACCACGGGCATGGAAACCCAATCCTTCTGAAAGATACCGGAGACGTTGGTTCCCGCCTCCACCAGTACAACGATGACAGCCGTGATAAGGGCGGCCCAAAAGGCCATTACCCTGGGCGTCGGGTTCTTGATTGCCATGCGCTAAAGGTACGCAAATCAGAAATCGAGCTTGTAGCCGATTCCCTTTACGGTCTTGATCAGATCCTCGCCCAACTTCTCCCGGAGCTTGCGGATATGGACATCAATGGTACGATCGCCTACGATGACTTCATTGCCCCAAATGCGGTCAAGAATCTCATCGC
>CAYWDY010000149.1:0-478 GCA_964455985.1 uncultured Flavobacteriales bacterium | reverse complement strand
GAGTAATTCGAATTCTTTACGAGGCAATTCGATTACGACACCCGCTTTTTCCACCAAGTAACGTTCCCGATCGATGCGAATGTCGGCTACCTTTATTACGGCGGACTCTGAACTAGTTTCCTCGACTGTCTTGTTAGCCCTACGAAGCAACGCATTGATGCGTGAGATGAGCACCCGGGGCTTGATGGGTTTGGTGATGTAATCGTCTGCGCCGACATCAAATCCGGCGATTTGGGAATAATCTTCGTTGCGTGCTGTCAGAAAGGCAATCATCACATTCTTCAGGGAAGGATGCTCCCGGATATGCCGGCAAGCCTCGATGCCATCCATCTCAGGCATCATGATGTCCAGTATGATCAAATCAGGAAGCTCGCGCTGAGCCAGTTCCAAGGCCTCCTTGCCGTTATTGGCCTTGAATACCGTAAAATCCTCTTTACGGAGATTGTACTCCATGAACTCCAGGATATCCGGCTCGTCA
>CAYWDY010000148.1:0-6059 GCA_964455985.1 uncultured Flavobacteriales bacterium | reverse complement strand
ATCAGATGTGGTGGTGGAGACTCTCGGGCAACATGGGGTGATTCTTCGGAACCAGCGCCGCTTTCGAAAGTTCGCGCAGGGTGCTGAAAAGGAACAAGCCCAAGTAGCCGATGAAGGTGCCGATTTCAACGAAGCCGATGTGCCAATGGGAACCAACAGTTCCCGGAGTAACCATCAAATAGACATCGAGCCAGTGACCTCCGATGATGATACAACCGGCGACCCACAGGATCTGAACCTTACGTTTCGCATCGCGGGTCATCAGAACCAAGAAAGGAGCGATGAAGTTGATAAGCAGGTTAGCCACCCACAATTTCTTGAAGTAGGTCCAACGGGTCTGATAGTACACAACTTCTTCAGGGAGGTTGGCGTACCAAATCAGCATAAACTGAGAGAACCAGAGGTACGTCCAGAAGATCGAGAAAGCGAACATGAATTTACCTACGTCATGCAGGTGATTCTCGTTAATGTGACCCATATAGCCACGGCCCTTGAGATACAAGGTGATCAAAGCCATCATGGCCATGCCGCTCACGAAGAGGCCAGCGAAGGTGTACCAACCGAACAGGGTGGAGAACCAATGGGAGTCAATGCTCATCAGGAAATCCCATGCGGAAGTAGATGACGTTACCGCGAAGAGTACGACAAATACGGCAGACAAAGTCATCTTGCGACGATAAGATTCGGTTCCGCCCATCTGGTCTTCCTGCAACGAATGCTTACGGATCATGTACGTGAATCCAACCCAGATCAATGCATAGGCTATCAGTCGGATGGAATAAAAAGTCATGTTGAGGAATCCACTCTTACCCACAAGAATCGGATCGTAGTCCGGACTGTTCTTGTCGTAGAGTGAAGCGTGTGTCCAGTGGTAGATGTCATGGTGACCAAAAATGAAAATCAGGATCATGCCGACCATACCGTATTTCATGAATCCTCCCATGGCCTCGGGAACCCGGATCAACCCGACCGACCAGCCTGATTGGGCGATCATCTGCAGTGCGACGAAGAACGTACCTGCCAGCGCAATCGCGTTGAAATAGAAATTGCTGATCAATAAGGAAGCCCAGGCCCGGGTCGGGTCACTGATGAATCCAACAACGACGGCGGCGATGCCGACGGCTATCATGACCAACGGAATAACCTTATTGTTCTGGTTAAGTTCGAATTTTTGATCCATCATGGCTTTCAGGATGTGGGATTACATTTTAGCGGCCGTGGCCGTGGTATCTGTAGTGGCAGGTTGTCCGGCTTTTTGCAAAGTCTGGACATAATGGATGATCGTCCAACGCTGCGTGGCGGTCAATTGGGAGGCGTGAGAACCCATCATGTTCTTACCATAATGGATGGAATGGAACATTTTTCCTTCCGGGAGATTTTTGAGCTGTTCAGAGCTGTACGCCGGAGGTTTGGGTCCGTTGTTCTGGACTACCGGACCATCACCCATACCGGTGGCGCCGTGACAGATGAGGCAGTAGTTCTCGAACAAACGTTTCCCTTCGGCCATGCTTTCAGCGGTAAGGGCAACGGGATTCTTCAATCCTGTACCGGCTGCCTCGTAACCATCGGGTGTTCCGGGGTAATTGGCATCCATGAAATCACCGCTCATCATGCGGTCCACGTCGTTGTAAACGGCATTGGCGCGAGCCACGGTTCCGGCTACAGGCTGACGCGAAGTCATGCTGTCCTTGAAATTCGGATTGGAGGTGTAGGTTTCGTAAGCCGGTCCGCGGTACATGTCGGGCATGTACTCGGTTCCCGTGCTCTTCGGATCCTCCGAAGGCGAACTGCAGGAAGCGGCTACGATGAAACTGAGGTATACGAATGTCTTCTTCATGCTGATGATCAGACGGATTGAACAGGTTGGGTAAGTACTTCGGAAGCGCCTGCTCCCTTCAATTTGGCAGTCACGTCCTGGATGGAATTCTCGTCCTTGACATCCACGTGCAGGATGAACTTGTCATCAGTGACACGCGGGTGCGGAATCGGAGCCGTCACGCCAGGAAGGAGTTTGCTACGCAACAAGAACGTAATGGCCATACCGTGGGCTGCACAGAACACCGTCAACTCAAAGGTGACAGGAATGAACGCCGGCAGGTTCAGGTACAACGCGAAATTCGGTTTGCCACCGATATTGATCGGCCAATCGGAAATCATCATGTACCACACCATCAACAACGCCAACGATGTTCCGGTGATACCATACATGAAAGAAGCAATGGAGATACGAGTGCGAGGCACACCGATCAGGCTCTCGATGCCGTGGATCGGGAAAGGACTCTGAACATCCTTACATACCACACCATTGGATTTCAACGTCGGGATGGCGTTGAGCAGGATTTGTTCGTCGTCGAAGACGCCGTAGATTCTTTTTGCCATGATTAGAGTACGCTCTTTTTCTTGTATTGATTACCAGTGCTCTTAAGGATCGACTTCAATTCAGCCAATGCAATGACAGGGAACACACGGGAGAAGATCAGGAACAGGGTGAAGAACAGTCCGATCGTACCTACGAAGATGCCCACCTCGATATACGTCGGAGAATACATCGTCCAGCTCGAGGGCAGGAAGTCGCGGTGGAGGGACGTGACAATGATCACGAAACGCTCGAACCACATACCGATGTTGACTACGATGGATAAGATAAACGTAGCCATGATGTTGGTCCGGATTTTCTTGACCCAGAACAGCTGAGGTGAAATCACGTTACAGGTCATCATGCTCCAATAGGCCCACCAATACGGACCGGTAGCGCGGTTGATGAACGCATAGGATTCGTATTCGACACCCGAGTACCAAGCAATGAAGAACTCGGTGAGGTAAGCGACACCCACAATCGAACCGGTGACAATGATGATCTTATTCATCAGTTCGATGTGTTGCATGGTGATGTATTCTTCCAAACCAAGCACTTTACGTGCGATGATCAGAAGCGTCAACACCATGGCGAATCCGGAGAAGATAGCACCTGCCACGAAGTAGGGAGGGAAGATCGTGGTGTGCCAACCGGGAACGATAGACGTAGCGAAGTCGAAGGATACGATGGTGTGTACCGAAAGTACCAGCGGAGTGGACAAGCCGGCCAATACGAGAGAAACCTCCTCGAAACGATGCCAGTCACGGGCCGTGCCTTTCCAACCGAAGGAGAGCGCACCGTAGATGAAACGCTTCGTAGGATTCACACAGCGGTCGCGTACGGTCGCCAAATCCGGCAACAAGCCGAGGTACCAGAATACCAAGGATACCGAGAAGTAGGTCGAGATGGCGAATACGTCCCACAAGAGCGGTGAATTGAAGTTCACCCAAAGGGAACCGAACTGGTTAGGCAACGGAAGCATCCAGTAATCCAACCATGGACGACCGGTGTGGAACAACGGGAAGAGACCGGCACAAACGACGGCAAAAATGGTCATGGCCTCTGCAGAACGGTTGATGGACATCCTCCAACGCTGACGGAACAGCAACAACACGGCAGAAATCAACGTGCCGGCGTGACCGATACCGATCCACCAAACGAAGTTGGTGATATCCCACGCCCAACCCACCGTCTTGTTGGCTCCCCACGAACCGATACCGTTGCCGATGGTGTACGAGAGACACATGATACCCCAAATCATCGCCGTAAAGGAGACGATGAAAGAGGCCCACCAGTATTTGTTCGCTTTGCCTTCGATGGGTCGGCAAATCTCTTCGGTCATCTGATGATACGTCTTATTCCCTAGAATAAGCGGGTCACGTACGACCGATTCATTGGATGCATGGCTCATGTTGCTGTATGGATGCTAATAGAGGTAAAACGATCAGGCTTCTTTTTCTTCGATATTGCGGACCTTGGTCTGGTAGAACACGTTGGGCTGGACATTCAACTCACCCAACAGGTGATAGCTGCGGCCCTTGGGATCCCAAGCTTTGCTCAACCGACTGGATTTATTCTTGAAATCACCGAAGGTGATAGCGTTAGTAGGACAGGATTGCGCGCAGGCCGTTTGGATCTGACCGTCGCTGATCGGAGTGCCCGAACGCTTGGCGTTCAGTTTTCCTTCTTGGATACGCTGGACACACATCGAACATTTTTCCATGACACCACGGGCGCGTACGGTAACGTCCGGATTCAAGACCATCTTGCCGAGGTCATCGTTCATGGAGGTATTCACCGCGAACACGTCGTTGTCGGAATACTTGAACCAGTTGAAGCGACGGACTTTGTACGGACAGTTGTTAGCGCAATAGCGAGTACCGACACAACGGTTATAGGTCATTTGATTCAACCCTTCCGAACTGTGGCTGGTAGCGATGACTGGACAAACCGTTTCGCACGGAGCATGAGCGCAATGCTGACACATGACCGGCTGGAACACCACCCGGGGATTCTCGCTCGGAATCTCCATGAGACTCAGGTTGCCGTCCTCACCTTCTTTGGGATCCGCATCGGATGAATAATAACGGTCGATACGCATCCAGTGCATTTCACGACTGCGATTCACTTCATCTTTACCGACTACCGGAACGTTATTCTCGGCCGTACAGGCGATCACACAGGATCCGCAACCCGTACAGGAGTTCAAATCGATGGCCATACCCCAATGGTACTGACCGTCTTCATGCTCATCCCACAAGGTGACTTCTTCAGCGGGCTTTTCTGACTGTTCGTGTCCGACATGAACCGCGAACAACTCCTCGGGATTGCCGGCATTTGGACTCTTCTGCCAAGAACCGAGTGTGGTTTCCTTGACGATAGCACGGCCCATCATGGTGTGGTGGGTCTGCGTACCTGCCAACATGTAATCGTCTTCGGTGGTCTTATCGATTGAAACGCCGGATACTTGGTATCCCAGCATTCCTCCTTCAGAGGAGACCAATGTGAAGGCGTTGAGGCCACGCTTATCGGCGACTTTTCCGGCTACGGTACGTCCGTAACCTAAGGCCAGTCCGACAGTTCCCACGGCTTGTCCGGGCTGGACTACAACGGGAACGTTCATGGATTGACCGGAAGCTTTGAGGGAAACCACATTGCCTTGTTTCCAGCCCTTCTCACGTGCATCTGCCGGAGAAACCGTCAGGTAATTGTCCCACGTGATTTTGGTGATCGGATCAGGGAGTTCTTGCAGCCAAGGATTGTTGGCTTGGAATCCGTTACCGAGACCGGTTTTTTCGTAGATAACCAGCTCCATGCCGGCACTGGCCTTAGCCGTAGAAGCAGCCGCAGCGAGATCCGCTTTGCAGGTGTACGATTGAGGAGCAGCAGCCGTAGTGTCAACTACTCCATCTTGCAAGGCTTTCTCCCAAGAGGAAGCCTTACCCGACCAGTATGCACGAAGTGAATCGTGGTAGTTGGCCGAATTGCCTGACCAACGCATCATGCTCTCCTGAGCCTGACGTGCGTTGAACAACGGTGCAATGGTTGGCTGTGCGAACGAGAAGGAACCTCGACGCGGTTCGAAATCATTCCACGACTCCAACGGATGCAGGTCTGGGCAGTTGTATTGACACAAGGAAGCCGTCTCGTCCGGACGGTCGCTCAGCGCAACCGTCAGTTCGATGTTCTTAATGGCTTTAGCCAACTCGGCACCTTTAGGATGGGTATAGACAGGATTGGATTGATAAACCACCAAGGCGGATACTTCGCCTTTCATCATCTCGTCCACGAGCGAAGCCATATCGGCATCGGAACCGTTACGGAGGTTGGAAGAATTATCGAGGTCAATGGTGGAACCGTAATTGCCTAACAAGGCATTAATGCCGTTGACCAGGTTCTGAATAGCTGAATCGTTGATGCCACAAACGACCAGAGACTTACCCTTGTTGTTCCACAACTCTTCGGCTACTGCATTGGCAGACTTCTGAAGTTCTGCAGGAAGATTTGCGGATACGGCGGATGCACCGGCTTTCGCGGCGACTGCGTTGTAGATGGATGCAGCCAAGGCGATCTGCTGCGAAGGCTTGACAGCCACACGCTGGTCGGCGTTACTGCCCGTCACCGAAAGAGTCGACTCGAACTGGATGTGACGCGACATGGATTTCTTGCCGTCGTCCAATTTGCGGGTCTGGGAATACTGCTT
>CAYWDY010000147.1:0-6089 GCA_964455985.1 uncultured Flavobacteriales bacterium | reverse complement strand
GGCGCTTGTCGCCGCGCCTGGCCCGGTCACGAATCACATCATCGGAGCACGGACGTACCCCGGGCTCCCTTCCAAGGCGGGACTGGAAACTGACGGCATCGCGTTCCTTGGGTCGCCCCCGTTTATCGACGATGGCACGCGCGGTTTGAAAGCACTGTGCCCGGTAACAAAAGGCATTCTTTTCCGAAAGGGTGTCGCAACAATGCTCTTGCAGGCAGTGTGAGAACGAATCGGCTTTACGAATCTGACGCTCCGGAAGTCCGTGGAAACTGAAAACGATATGATCGTAGGAATCAGGATTCATCTTTCGACCATGGGAAGCAAAGACATCGATCATCGCCGGATCATCACAGAAACTGTTGACGAACTCCACGGCTGGAACGACTTCCCATTTCGACATGATCTTCATCACTTTTTCCTGTACGGATCCCGTGGTGGCGGAGGCGTACTGCGGGAACAAGGATATTACCTTGATCTTGTCGTACACCGGCTTGCGGAAACGCTCCATCACTTCTTCCAGCGAAGGGGATTGATAGCGCATGGCGAACTCGACTTGATACCGTTCACCCAGCAGTTTTTCCAGCCCTTCTTTTTGAAGCTTGGTGAAGTGCATCAACGGCGAACCGTTCTCCGTCCACACCTCACGGTAGAGCTTGGCCGACTTGGGAGCGCGGAAGGGAGCAATAATCAGATTAACCAGCAGGAATCGGGCTATCGGGTTGATGTCGACTACGCGTGCATCGCTGAGGAATTCGCGTAGGTATTTACGTACATCACCCGTGGATGCGCTATCGGGTGTGCCAAGATTGACAAGAAGGATGCCGGTTTTCAGGTTGTTCATAGGTAAGCGTTGGTCAGCTCCCTGAATAACAATTTCGAAGCCGACCGGTTTGGACCGGCAAAGATATTGAACCGACTCAGACGAACCGCAACAACCGGCGAAGTACCATGAAAACCAGGTAGCTGACGGATAGGAATGCGGCTACAAAGCCCAAGTAATCGCCGAATCGGGCGTAAAAGGTCTTGGTATCGTTACGAAGGATCGTGTACTGCCGTGCATCCTCGGTCCACCAATCCGTCTGGTCTACGATGTCTCCCCGCTGGTTGATGCAGCAGGAGATGCCGGTATTCGCGCACCGGACCACGGACTTGCGGAACTCGACGGCCCGTAAGCGGCCATAATCCATGTGCTGCCGATAGCCCGGGGTATTTCCCCACCAGCCGTCGTTGGTGATGATCGCGAGGAATTGGGCGCCGTTGCGGACATAAGCCGAGAGGAAATCACCGTAGATGGATTCGTAGCAGATAGCCGGGGCTACGGCCACGCCCTCGCCGGAAATAAGGTTGGCGCGGTTATTCTGCGTGCCGAGGCTGCCGGACGTACCTCCCAGCTGCAGCGCGAATTTTTCCAGAAAGCCAAAGACTCGGGGATAAGGCATTCGCTCGACGCCGGGCACCAACCGTGATTTATGGTAGATCTGTATGTTATCCGCTGGATCGATCAGGATGGCGCTGTTATACACGTCGTAGTACTCGTCGCCGTCTTTGAATTTACGAGCCGTAGCGGACGGTTTTTCTGATTTCGAAAAACGATGGAAAGTGGAAACTCCCGTGATGAGGTTCAGGCGAGGATAAGCCCGCATGAACAAATCCAATTTCTTGATGTGCGGGTGTCCGATGATTTCTTCCTCCCAAATGCCATCAGGCAGGGCGGTCTCGGGGCCGAGGAGGAATTCCGTTTGGGTGTCCACGACGGTCGAGGCCAAGCGGAGGAATGTGTTCACCTGTTCATCGGATGTGCCGCTGAACTTCTCGTTGTACGGATCGACATTAGGTTGAACCACCGCCACCTTGGTAGGCGTTCCCGTATCCGGTCGATGGTCGTACAGGTGATAGGAAATATCGATAGGAACGGCAATAAGCAAAACAGCAAAAAGAGAAAGGATGACGGTGTTCGCCTGCCTGACTTTCAGCAGCAGGCTGTGGGTGAACAAGTTCTTACTGATCTGAAACAGCGCGATGTTCGTGACAATGATCCAGAGGCTTCCGCCCAATACGCCAGTGTATTCGTACCACTGTACCCATTCAGGTCGGATGGAAAAGACATTGCCAAGTGTGAGCCAAGGCCAAGAGATTTCCCAATTGAGATGGAGGTATTCAAAGCCAAGCCAATAGAAGGGTAAGGATAAATAGCCGATCGCCGGACCGTGGTCGCGTTTGGTTACATAGAACAATTGCCAAACGATGGCCATGAAAAAACTGTTCAGTCCTAAGGCTACGATGCTCCCGACACTCGTGGAATTCCAGATCCACCAGGTCGTCAGCCCGTTCCATACGGCCATCGTCAGGTAGAACCAAACAAAAACCTTGAGGTGGTTGCCCGCGCCTTTGCCTCGCTCGTACATGCGCTCGATCCAGAGCAGCGGAACGAAGGCGATGAAGATGAGGGGAGTCCAGCCCCGCTCCGGCCAGGCCAGCGATAATAACAGACCTGAAAGACAGGACAGCAGGATATATTTCCCCAGGTTGGACAGTCTTCTCATGATGGACACCAAGATGAGAAGAAATCCGGCGGATTTCCGACTGGTCTTTCCTTAGAAACCAACAGCGGTTATTAACAAGAGAATACTCAGGAGCGTTTGTGCCAGTGAGCCGGACTGGCTTGGGCCACCGGTGTAATGACGATGTCATTCAACACAACGTGAGCCGGTCGTGTTGCCGCAAAATACGCCACGTCAGCGATGTCCTGAGCTACCAACGGGTCGTAGCCTTGATATACCTTGGAGGCAGCGGCAGCATCACCGTGGAATCGGACCAGGGAGAATTCGGTCTCCGCGGCACCGGGGTGGATGGCTGTCACCTTGATGCCGTGTGGCAGCAGGTCGATACGCATGCTCTCTGACAAAGCATCAACGGCGGCTTTCGTGGAGCAATAAACGTTTCCTTTTGGGTACGACCATTTACCGGCGATGGAGCCGATGTTGATGACATGGCCCATCCCTCGGTTGATCATCAGGGGAAGCACGGAGCGGCTGACGTGCAGTACACCTTTGAGGTTCGTGTCAATCATCCGGTCCCAGTCGCCGAAATCGCCCTCTTGGATGGTGGAAAGACCCGCGGCTAGCCCGGCATTATTCACCAATACATCGATATGCTTCCAGTCATGAGGCAGGTCATGGATCGCTTGCACGACATTTTCTCGATCGCGTACGTCAAAGCACAGCGAAAGCGTAGAGACGCCGTACTGCTGCTGCAGGTCGTCTTCGATCTGCTGAAGCCTGTCCCGACGGCGTCCGTTGAGTAGGATGTTCCATCCGTGCTGCGCAAAGGTGTATGCAATGGCCTTGCCGAAACCGGCGGTGGCTCCGGTGACGAAAATAGTTTTAGTATTGGTGGTCATGGAGGGTGGTCAGGATTGTGAGGCAAGCTTGCTATGTCGATATCCGAAACCGAAGTAGACCACCAGTCCGACGACCAGCCAGAGTCCGAATCCGATCCAGTTGTGAAGTCCAAGCTGGCTCATCATGTATAGGCAGCATAAGAGGCCTAATAACGGAATCAGGGACAGGCGGTGGCGCACGGAGAGAACCGTGAGCACCAGCGTTACCAGCAAAAAAATCCACACCGGAATTTTGTGCTTGAAAATGGCCCAACCTCGTTCCAGCTTTTTATCATCAGATATGGGAAATCCGGATACGGCGTTTTCGTAGTGCTGTGGGGTGGAGGATGAGAGATAACTCTCCAAGTCATTGCCTGCCTCTTCAAAGCCGTGTTCGTCCGTAGTTCGCAGATACTCGGAGCAAGCACGTATTTCATCCGGCTCCAGCGAACTGATCAATTTGTCTGTGTCCGGAATCCGCGGCGAATTATTCAGGAAGGCCATGGTCGTCTGTGTGTAAATGGTGAAGGCGAGCACCAGGGAAAGGATCACCAGTATGGGCAGTACGATGCCGCCATTCACATACGGGGTTTTGAATTTTCCCTGCGGAGCGTCCTTCATCACCTGAAGCCGCAACACGCCGCCGCATACCAATACGAAAGCAAACAGGGTTCCGATGCTACACAAGTCGGTCACCATGGTGAGATTCATGAACAAAGCCGGAACAGCAACGACAAAGCCCGTCACTATGGTGGCGAAAGAGGGGGTACGGTATTTGGGGTGAACCGTAGCCAATTTTTTAGGAAGAAGCCCGTCGCGGCTCATGCTCATCCAGATCCGCGGTTGTCCCAATTGGAAGACAAGCAATACGCTGGCCATGGCTACGACTGCACTGACTCCGATGATCCCCGACATCCAACCCAGATTCAGTCGGTTGAATACAAAGGCCAACGGATCGCCGACGCTCAGCTCCGAATAATGCACCATGCCTGTCAGGACCAAGGAGATGACCACATAAAGTATGGTGCAAATGATAATCGACCACATCATGCCTCGCGGCAGATCGCGCTGCGGGTTCTTGCACTCTTCCGCTGTTGTGCTGATGGCATCAAAGCCGATGTAGGCGAAGAATACGGCGCTGACTCCTTTCAGAACACCGGATAGTCCATTAGGAAGGAAAGGATTCCAATTGTCGGTATTGACGTAAAAGGCTCCGACCAGGATGACCAGCAACACGACGGCCAGTTTTACTGCAACCATCATATTGCTGGCGTTGCGCGATTCTCGCACTCCGCGATACACCAGCCAAGTGATCAGCACAATGATAAGTAATGCAGGCAAGTCAGCGATGAGTCTCAAGCCTCCCAGTTGTGGAGCCGTGGTCCAAGCCGAATAGGCGGACTGGATATTGCCATCCATATTATCTAATGATTTGCCCGCCATCCGCAGTGACTCGGATTGATCAAAACCCTTCATGGCAGTCAAATAATCCATCGTCATCCAAGCCGGAAGGTGTATGTTCATTCCAGATAGTAGGCTGGTGAAATAATCCGACCAGCTGATCGCTACCGTGATGTTGCCGATGGCATATTCCATAATCAACGCCCAACCGATGATCCAAGCCACCAGTTCTCCAAACGCGACATAACTGTACGTATAAGCACTCCCCGAAACAGGAACCATGGAGGCGAATTCGGCATAGGCGAAGGCGGAGAAGCCGCAGGCAATGGCGGTGAACAAAAAGAGCAATATCACGCCCGGGCCCCCGTCAGCACTGGCATTGCCGATGGTGCTGAAGATCCCTGCACCTACAATGGCAGCGATGCCCAGCGCGGTCAGGTCCCGTACTCCTAAATGCCGTGCCAGTCCGTGCCCGCCGTGCTCCGATTCCTGAGCCTCCGATTGCGACAGGATTTGTTGTACACTCTTTTTACGAAAGAGATCCATGATGATAGCTTTGAAACAAATATATGTTTTCCTGAATCAATTCTGTCGCAAGCTTACGTTCGGTCAGCGGTTTCACGCCCCGACAGCGCACGCAACAGGAAATAGATCAGGAAGGGTAGGACTACGATCTTATAGCGCACCAAAGCGCCTAATACGGGCGTGGTCAAACCCATGAGTGCCAACAAGACCATCGAAAAAAACAGGCAAAGCAAACTGAACGGATCTCTTGGAAAGGACAATTGTTTTCGGTTGGCGACCATCAGAAAGGCGATGGAAATCAGAAAGAGTGTGTTTTCAAGAATGGAGATCTTGACCAGGCTATTCATATTCCATTCTCCAATCGACGGTCGAGTCAAGGATTGTATCATGGCCACCGGCGCTTGAGAAAGTATGCTGCTCCAGGATGGCACAATCAACGGAATCGGCACTGCGCTTCCGGCACCGGTATCCTCAGCTAAATGTAAAAAGCTTTGTTGTTTGTAGTAAAGTAAATCGGACAGGTTATAGGTGTTGTCAATTCGGTAAAGATTGAAGCCGATAAAAAAGAATAATCCATAGGCAATGAACACGTACAGCCAGCCGAATCTTGCCGGGCGATCACGAAAAGCCAACCAAACCACAACTCCGGGTAGCAAGGCGCCGAGTACATAGAATTTAGTAGTCAGCATAAGGAACAAGGTGATAACGACAGTCACTAATCGTTTACCGCTCCAACCCTCGCGAAGGGTCCGGTGAACGGTGTAGGTCAGTACGCCAAGTGCGA
>CAYWDY010000146.1:2147-6121 GCA_964455985.1 uncultured Flavobacteriales bacterium | reverse complement strand
TCCGGATGAAGAATACTTCAACGTGACTATATCGTTATTATCCAAGGTGTCATTGGAATTACTGTCGCTTCGACCGGTGATATAAATATTACCTGAAGCATCCACAGCCAGGGAGACTGCTTTATCAGTTTGATTATTCAGCGCATCGTTATACTGTCGGGTCCAGAACGTGTCACAGGTGATCGGATTGTATTTTACGAGCAAAAAGTTTGATTTCTGATCGATTGTTTTAGTGTATCCCACGGCATAAATAGCTGAAGAAACCCG
The DNA here is from genome assembly GCA_964455985.1 of uncultured Flavobacteriales bacterium. GTDB lineage: Bacteria > Bacteroidota > Bacteroidia > AKYH767-A > 2013-40CM-41-45 > Pollutiaquabacter. The sequence goes on along the minus strand of CAYWDY010000146.1, from coordinate 5,854 downwards.
GTCAAAAGCAACATCGTTGAACTCATCGTCTTCGTCGTTGGATCCGTTAAAGAGGAGCTGACACACCGTGGCTCCCGAGTTATTAATGACTCTCAACAACGCGTCGCGTTCATTTCCTTCTACGACCGCATATCCCACGGAAACACTTCTGTTCTGATCAGCCACTACCCGACGCATGGAGGATGAGCAATCCCCGAAGTAATCATACGTCTTCAGCCAATTCTGCGTACCGGTTGGTGAATAGCTGATCAACGAGGCGTCTTTCTGAGTGGTTATGTAATCCAAAACGCCAGCTACCATGAAATTACCGGTTACGGGATCGCTGATAACACACTCCCCCTCGTTGGTGCCGTCAGTCCGAGTACCCTTGACATAAACTGGACTGAATAAAGATTGACCAGCATCATTCCAGCCAGCAGTCATGATATTATCATCGTTGACAAGAACGTTTTGACTGCGGTCGCTGTAACCAGTCATTACAATACGGCCCGCATCAAATACCATGGAGTTTGGAATATCATCCAAAGAGAGAGTTCCTGCAAATCGGGGCGAGTTCCATGGAAGTACAAAGCTTCCTAAACTGTCATATCTAATTAGTAGGAAGTCATAATCAAAAGATGTAGTCTGTGTTTGGCCACCAATATATACGTTTTCAGCAGAATCTAGTTCAATAAATAGTCCGCGATCGTTACCACCAAAAGCACTGCCATAGAATCTAGTCCATCGAAATATCCCTGATGTACTATACTTAAATGTTCTCACATCATCGTCAGCACCATTGTCACTCCGTCCGGTAACATAAACGAATGTTTCGGTAGCATTTACCTCGATATCGGTAGCTCGATCGTCACCGTTTCCAGCATTAAAAATGATTGGGGTTGACCATACCATAGCTCCTGTTTGGCCGGAACACCGAAAGGTAACATAATCATCGTCTGTTAGGTTTGCTGAACGACCGCACACATAAGCGTCACCACTTGCACCGATAGAAATGGCAGCGGCCTCATCTTTACCTCCGAGTACACCCGGACGAGTATATATTTGCTGCCAAAGTCGTGCACCGGTAGGGGAAATTTTTAGCGCTACTATATCTGAACTGCCGGCAAGTTGATCAGGTTCTGTATTGCCACAAATCAACAAGTTTCCGGATGCATCCAGACCCATATCGACGGGTTCATCATCCAAATAAGCGTTGCTGTTATTCCAGGTGGTGTCCCACAGCAGCGTCCCGTTAATGTCGTATTTGAGAATGTAAATGTCGTCCTGAGAGTTGCCGCCATCGGCGAAACCGGCCACGTAGATGTTGTTGCTTGCGTCTACCCGAACCAACAGGGCTTCGTCATTACCACTTCCCGATCCGTTTTTGGTTCGTAGCCAAAGGGTATCCCCGTTAGCATTGACACGGACGGTCAGAAAGTCCCTGTAATTGCCGGGCTTGGTGGTGTAACCGACCATAACAAAACCACCGGAAAGCGCCGACATATCGTGGAAGCGGTCCGATAAGTCACAGGAGTCGGATTGACGGTTCTCCCAGTTCAAGGTGGCGGTTTGTGAAAACCCGACAAAGGAAATTCCGGAGAGGAACAGAGTTAAAAAGGCAATTCTTGTAAATAAGGGTTGCATAATCAGTGGATTAAGGAAATATTCCGGTGGTTAAGGTAATGTAAACAACCTGTTTTTTGACGGAAAAAATGTCATTTTTCCATCAGTTTTTCAGGAATAGGGGTTGTTTTCAACCTCCGTTTTGGGGGCTGAAAATTAGCCACTCATTTATTGTTAATAATTGTCGCTTAAAAGAGGTATCCTTTTGACTGCTCCGGCGGTTTAATCACCACCTAACGTTCACGACCATGGATTACAAAGAAATATCCGCCCTAATTCGCCTGCTAGATGATTCCGATATGGAAGTGTACGGACAGATCCGGGACCGTTTGCTGCACTACGGCAAGCAGGCAATACCTTTCCTGGAAAATGCCTGGGGCGGTTCTTTGGATGCGGTCATGCAAAACAGGATTGAAGCCGTAATCCATGAAATCCAATTCGAAGACCTGAAGCGGGAACTGCGTGTATGGGTGGAAACTGGCGGCTTGGACCTCTTGCGCGGAGCTTACCTCATCGCTCGGTATCAGTACCCCGACCTGCAGGAAGAAACCATTCGTCATCAACTGGAAGGCATACGACGGGATGCTTGGTTGGAAATGAACGAGAACCTGACGGCATTGGAGCAGGTTCATGTGTTGAATCGTATCTTCTTTGAAATCCACGGCTTTACAGGGAACACCCAGCATTACCATGCGCCGCAGAACTCCTTTGTGAATATAGCGCTGGAGACCCACAAAGGAAATCCACTGATGCTGGGAATACTCTATATGGAAGTTGCTAATGCAGCCGGACTACCGATATACGGCGTGAATCTTCCCGAACATTTCGTACTGTGTTACAAAGAAAACACCGACTTGTCAGCTGGCATCACAGGAAAAGTCCTGTTTTACATCAATCCATTCAGTAAAGGCGACATCTTCAACCAAAAGGAAATCGACCAGTTCCTTAAGCAGCTCAAAATTGCTCCTGATCCCTCCTACTACCAACCGTGTTCAAACATCGCTATGTTGCAACGGTTGATCCGCAACCTGATGAACTCCTACAATAAGTTAGGCTATGCGGAGAAGGTAGAAGAACTGGAGCAGCTCATGCGGGCTACCATCGTAAGAAATTGACCAGGTCTGCGGGGAAACCACTCAGTCCAGCTCCGTACGGTTTTACTCCCATTCTCCTTTGCCACCGGATTTGGCTTGCTGTACTTCCCTTGCATTGAATTCCTGCCGATCCGTCAACACGATTTCAGATTTGCCGGACTGTTTCAATTTAACATTGAGCGGAAGCAACTGTTTTTCCCAAATGTTCTCTGCTCGTTTCTGCTGTGTCGCCAATTCAAGCTGAAGGGTTTTCTTCTTGTCCAGCTGAGAATCCGTAGGGCGGCCGAGATAACTGATGACTCCGGCATAAAGCTCACTCATCTTTTCACGGATTTTCTCCTCGCCGGTAATGGCTAAGCCAGGCTTCGTAGCCACCAATTCCTTTCGGATCGCATCCATCGAATCCGCATAGGCATTCAATGCCTTACGAAGCGATTTGTCTGATACACTATCAGCTTCAGCACGGGCTTGATTCATGGAATTGGTCACTCGCTCCGATAAGAAGGCCAAATCTTCGGTCATCGCAAACAGCTCCATGGCGGTTTTACGTTGCCATTCCCGATCAGCCTGTGAATGCGGTGACGCCGGATCTTCGATCAATCGGATCTTCCCTTCAACCGTCTTATCTCCTTTAGTCAGTTTTACGGTGTATTCGCCCGGTGTACACAACGGACTCATGAAACCGGCGTAATCTGCTTTGACTCCCACCGCCACTTTGGGCGGTTTGATCTTGGGTGACCAGGGAACCTTATTGATGCCTTTCCGCTTGGTAGCCGGAACGGTACCCAAAGATTTACCGTTGGCATCAAAAACTTCCAGCTTCAATTCACCGGTGGTCACACGGTCTTTCAGGTAATAGACGATCTGCACGTCTTCTGAGGAATTCGATCCGACATAACCTCCTGCATCCGGCCATGAGCCACCGAACCGACCATTGGTTAACGGGTAATCTTTCGTAGGCAACAATGCCATTTCCTGGCTTAATAAATTCTGGTTGAGCTGGCGCAGCGG
>CAYWDY010000146.1:0-2131 GCA_964455985.1 uncultured Flavobacteriales bacterium | reverse complement strand
AAAATACCTCTACCGTGAGTGGCCAGCACCAGATCGTTCGTGCGGGAATCTATTTGCATATCTCGCACTGCAACGGGAGGAACTTTCGCGGTAAAGGCAGTCCAGGTTTTACCTGCATCCAGACTTACGAATAATCCCCATTCAGCACCTAAGAACAACAGGTCGCGATTCAACAGGTCCTCCCGGATCTTGTGGGCATACCCTGCATTAAGACCGGTTGTATTCATCATGGACCAAGTAATACCGCCATCGTGCGTTACAACGGCATAAGTCTTCATATCGCCATACATGTGGTGGTCTAGCGTAGCATATACCGTTTTGGTATCGAAGCGACTGGGCTCGATACTGCTTACCCACGCTTGAGAAGGCAAGTCTTTCACTTGGGCCAAATTGCATTTTGTCCATGTGGCTCCGGCATCGTGGGTGACCTGCAAATTGCCGTCGTCTGTACCTACCCAGATGGTGTTCTTGTCACCCGGCGTCTCTGCCAAGGTGAAAATAGTGCAATGATTTTCAGCGGAGGAGTTATCGGTGGTGATTCCTCCACTCTCTTCCTGCTTCTGCTTGTTGGGGTCGTTGGTGGTCAGATCCGGAGAAATCCGTTTCCAAGTCAAGCCCTTGTTCTCGGAGCGGAATAGAAATTGAGAGGCCATGTAGAGCACGCGACCATCGTTAGGACTACTATAAATCGGCGTATTCCAATTGTAGCGGAACTTGGGATCTCCGGGTTGTTCTTTGGGTTGAATGTCCTGGTATTCGTTGGTAGCACGCTGGATACGGGAAGCGTGTCCACCCTGATACTCGCTGTACACGATATTCGAATCCAAGGGATCGGGCTGGACCCAGAAGCCGTCTCCTCCACCTACGTTGTCCCAGTCGCCGTTATCGATTCCTCCGATACTCTGGGAGGGCGCGGTCCAGGAACCGTTATCCTGCAGTCCACCATACACATTGTAGGGAACAGCTTTGTCTATCGTGACGTGATAGAATTGAGAAACCGGAATATTATTCAGGAATACGAAATTGTTGCCCTTATCCAAACTCATGTAGACACCGCCGTCGGTACCGAGGTACATCTGGGAGGGCATCTTGGGATTGATCCAAAGCGCATGGTGATCGGAGTGCACCCAGCCGGAAGTATTGGCCGATTCCGACCAAGACAATCCGCCGTCATCGCTGATGGACAAGCTGAAAGACGGCCGATACACTCGCTTGGGATCGTTCGGGTCGACAGCTATGGTAGCGAAATAAAAAGGCCGAGCCTCGACATTACCGTTGGTGCTGCGCTCCGTCCAGGTGGCACCGGCATCGGTAGACAAATACAGACTGGTTTTCTTGGCTTCTACAATGGCGAAGAGCCGAGAAGGATCACTGGGTGCGATGCAGAAGGCGATACGTCCAACCTCGCCTGTCGGCAATCCATTCTTTAGTTTGTTCCAGGTTACGCCGCCGTCCGTACTTTTATATAGACCGCAGGAAGGCCCGCCAGATTCAAAGGCAAAGGGCTTACGCCTGAATTGCCACATGGAAGCGTAAATGGTTTTAGGATCTTTAGGGTCAACAACCACTTCGGCACAGCCGGTCTTGTCATCGATGTAGAAAAGTTTATTCCAGGTTTTACCTCCATCGGCAGACTTATAAAGGCCACGGTGCGTGCTGGAGGACCACAGAGGACCGGGAGCAGCCACGTAAATGACGTCTGAATTATCCGGCGCAACAACGATGCGACTGATGTGTTCGGTGCTGTCCAGTCCAATCTTGCTCCAGTTAGCACCGGCATCAGTTGACTTATAGAGTCCACTACCGATGGATACTGAATTACGCATGTTGGATTCACCGGTTCCAGCATAAATCACGTCCGGATGTTTCTGGTCAATCGTCAATGCACCTATACTTTGGGAATATTTGTCAAATACCGGTTTGAAGGAAGCGCCTCCGTTGATGGACTTCCAGATACCGCCTCCAGCAGACGCTACATACAAAAAGCGGGGATCATCCTGAAGCGCATCAATGGCGGTGATCCGGCCACCCATCACGGCAGGACCTATACTGCGTGCTTCCATCATGCCGAATAGTCCGGGCGTGACAGTCACGTTGTTTTGGGCAAACGAATTCAATGTCCCCGATAAGA
>CAYWDY010000145.1:0-6234 GCA_964455985.1 uncultured Flavobacteriales bacterium | reverse complement strand
ATCTGTTCGTCGTAACTGAACGTATTGGACAAATTGGCATCGTTGTTGTATCCGTTGGTGATCGGGTCGTAATTCGACACATCCTGATCATTGTCGATTTGACGGAGGGAGCTTTTAACACCGCTTTCCAGTTTGCCTACCTTCTTAAACGGCCATGAAAGGTCAGCTTGAATTACCAGCGATTGGAACAATCCCTCATTCGTGCTTTCTTGATAGGGAATCTCATCGTAGTTGACCAGACTGCTTATGTAACTCGCTTCTTCGTGACGGTCATTGTTGGAGTAGCTCACCGAAGAAGTCAACTCACCTTTGTTTTTCAGGAACTGATGTTTGAAATCCAAATTACCATCCAAGTTCACATTACGGTTGGCCGAAACGGTATTCTTGAAGTAATTGAATACGCTGTCATTATCAGGATAATAGAATTGATAATTGACATTGTCTGGCCTGCTGTCTGAGCGAAGGGAGGTCCCCCCACTCACGCTCAACGTATTTTCGGGCGTCAAGTAGAAGTCAACACCCGCTCGGATATTCTGGCTGTTATTACTGCTCTCGTTGTTGGAATTGCTGGACCAATCATACTCGGGAAATCCAGGGAGGTAATTATGCTGATCGCCGCTGCCGTAGCTGTATCGGCTTTCGTGTCGGTAGGTATAATTGGCAAATAGATTCCGTTTGGTATTCCTGTCGTTACCGGAAAAGGAAAGATTGTATTTGTCGTTGGTTCCCACTCCGGCAGAAACGTTTCCGTTGGTTCCCTGGAATTTATCTTTCTTAGTCTTGATATTAATGATGCCCGCCATACCCTCAGCGTCGTACTTGGCGGAAGGATTGGTGATGACTTCGATCTGATCGACAGCACTGGCGGGAATCTGCTGCAGGACAGCCCGGCGGTCATTGCCCAACATACCGGAAGGCTTGCCATCGACCAATATGGTCACATTCTCACTTCCGCGCAACGCCACCTTTCCATCGATATCGACAGAAACCGAGGGAATCTGCTGAAGCACATCGGTGACTGTTCCACCGGTATTGACGATGTTCTTATCGACACTATAAACCTTTTTATCGATGGAGTTGATGTACTCGGGCTCATCAGCTTCAATCTTCACTTCCTTCAGGCGGTTAGCGGATGATTTCAGGGAGATGGTTCCGGCGACGAGGTGGATGTTTTCAGGATTGATCCGGCCTACAGCCACCAAAGTGGTCTTGAAACCGATGGAAGAAATCCGGAGGGTATAATTACCCGGAGGGAGCTCCTCCAGCTTAAAACGGCCCTTGTCATCTGTCAACGTACCGCCCACCATGGATGAGTCGGGCATGCGTAATGCAGCGACCGAAGCAAACGGCACAGGTCTGCGTACCGAATCTTCCACCACGGTTCCCGTGATGATACCGATCTTAGGAGGAGGGCCGCCTTCTCTGGGACCACGAGGACCACCTTGAGCCAAAGCAGTCAAGGAACTGAAAACGGACAGCAGCGCGAAAAGGAGAGAAAATGGGTTCCGAATCATTGACACAAAGGTACGGAAGAGAATCTTGTTGAGCCGGACCCGATTGATTACTTTTGAAAAGTACGCCCACCTTTCACCGCGAATTCCCGTATTTTCATCTGGAATTCAGTTGAACTTCATCCATGTCAGCTCCGCTTGCCGAACGATTACGTCCTAAGTCCCTGGATGATTACATAGGGCAAGAGCATCTGGTAGGACCGGGAGCCTCGCTACGAAGAGCCATCGATTCCAACCGCCTGCCTTCGCTGATCTTGTGGGGTCCTCCGGGAGTGGGAAAGACCACCCTGGCGACCATCATTGCCCATACACTGAAACGCCCCTTTCATGTCCTGAGTGCTGTAAGCGCGGGAGTAAAAGAGGTACGCGAAGTGATCGAGAAGGCACGCCAATACCAAGGCCAACTGAAGGAAGTGCCCGGGAATGCCATTCTATTCATCGACGAGATACATCGCTTCAGCAAGTCGCAACAAGACTCCTTGCTGGCAGCAGTGGAACAAGGTACCGTGACCTTGATTGGTGCTACTACCGAGAATCCCTCGTTTGAAGTCATCGCTCCTCTCCTATCCCGCTGTCAGGTTTACGTCCTTCAGGAACTTTCACGCGAATCGCTGGAAGCCCTGTTGCATCGGGCCGTACAACAGGACCTTGAATTGCGAAAACGGAATATCGCGTTCAGTTCTACGGACGCCTTGCTCAGATTAAGTGGCGGCGATGCACGAAAATTATTGAACCTGCTGGAATTGGTGGTTAACTCTTCCCCAAGCGATCAGCCTGTAGATATCAACGACGACTTGGTTCTGTCCGTGTCTCAACAACGGATGGCTCGGTATGACAAGACCGGGGAACAGCATTACGACATCATCAGCGCCTTCATCAAATCCATGCGAGGGAGCGATCCCAACGCGGCTGTCTATTGGATGGCCCGAATGATCGCAGGCGGAGAAGATCCGGTTTTCATTGCCCGCCGGATGCTCGTATTAGCCTCGGAAGATATAGGCAATGCCAACCCAACGGCACTAGTGATAGCCCAGGCCTGTTTCGAAGCCGTCAGTAAAATCGGTTATCCAGAATGCCGTATTCCACTCTCACAGACCGCGATTTACCTCGCTTGCTCACCCAAGAGCAATGCGAGCTATTTGGCCATCGACGAAGCCTTGGAATTGGTTCGAAATACCGGAGACCTTCCCGTCCCCTTACATCTTCGTAATGCCCCGACGGCTTTGATGAAGTCCATCGGGTATGGCAAAGGGTATCAATACGATCATTCGCATCCCGGACATTTTTCCGGACAGGAGTTTTTACCGGATGAGATTGCTGGAACCACTTTCTATCAACCGGGACACAATCCCAAAGAAATGGAGTTTGCTACGTGGTTGAAATCCTTGTGGAAAGACAAATACGGCTACGGCCAACCGTGACACCCTCCCTGCTACCTTGACGACTCGCGTGGAAAAACTGACCCGAATCCTGATGGCTTACCTGATGATGATTTGTTTCGTCATCACCTTGAGTCATTGTGTCAAGGAGAACGATTCACCGCGTTGGGACGTCGAAATACTCGGCCCTGTATTCCAGGCATCCCTGGGCATCAACCAAATGGTAAAGGATTCCCTGCTAGTACACGACGAAGGCGGGAGAGTCCGGCTGGTGTATGAAGGACAATGGAATGATTTCACCACGGATTCGGTTTATGTGATTCCGGACACCAGCATAAACACGTTGTATGTATGGCCGTTTTTCCCGTTGACCATCGCACCCAACACTCCGTTTTATACCAACAACAAAGATCTCGTATTGAATGTGCGAGGTGCCCAATTGACCGAAGCCATCATCCTGTCCGGAAAAATCCGTGTGACCGCCCGGAACATATTGCCTACAAAAATCAATTTCGTCTATTCCGTTCCCGAAGCCCGAAAAAACGGCGTATCGCTTTCCCTGCAACGAAGCGTGGGACCCGGTTCATCATCATCTCCCACCTTTTTCTCCGAAGACATTGATTTCACCGGCTACACACTCAACTTGACGGGAGCGTTGAACAACACCGTGAACACCATTGCCTACAATGTCGTGGCCCGAACCGATTCAGCAGGCAACTCTATACAGGTCGTACAAGGAGACACCATGGTGAACCTTACTACGACCTTGTTGAGTCTAACGCCACAATACGTTCGCGGGTATCTTGGCCAGAAGGACATTTTGGAAAACAGCACTCTGCTCAATGGAATCGGAAATGTTTTCGACGGAGGTGAACTTTTCCTGGACAGTGCATCTCTGGACTTGGACATCGAGAATCGGATCGGTGCCGACTTGCAGGCCTATATTTTTGGAATGAACAGCGTCAATACCCGGACCGGCTTATCCGTTCCGTTGGTAGCGAATTCAGTACTTGCTCGCAATCTGGACATCAGCCGTGGAGTCGAAACCGGAATCGCAGGCGACCCTGTGCGCCCCTCCCACTTACCGTTGAGGTTGGATGCGAGCAACAGCAATATCTCTCAGTTCCTTCAGAATCTGCCTGACCGTATCGAATCCGACTGGCGAATTCGCCTGAACCCGCTCGGCAACATTTCGGGAAGCAATGATTTTGTGTACCGCGATCAACTCATCACGGCGAAGACCCGATTGGAGATTCCTTTCCGATTAGCCATGAATCAATTGAGTTTACGCGACACGCTTGAACTTTCTGAAAGCGGACGTACTTCGTGGGATCCGATCGGACCTATGACGTTCACCTTGGTGGCCGAGAACGGATTTCCCATCGACCTGACGGTTCAGTTGTATACCCTGGACGAATCGTATCACGTCACTGATTCCATTTTTGTCCCGGCACCCATTCCGGCCGGCCTGACCGATGGCCAATTGAACGTGATCTCTCCGACTACGTCCAGGCTCACCATCCATCTGGATGCATCGCGTAAGTCACATGTGCAACAAGCCAAGTACCTGCTGATTCGCGGCTTCTTCTCCACTGTGCAATCTCCAGACCTCTTGTATCTCTACGACCAATATCGATTGAAACTTACCTTGATTGCTGACGGCACCTACTCGATCCGATGAAACAAATCCTGTCCATCGCCACGCTTTTTTTCGGCTTGCTTTCGTTGCAGGCACAGCCTTCGGATACTTGGAATGAGTATGTGCTTTCCGACAGCAGCGTGCATAAGTTGCAGCTTGAGGGTGGATTTTATTTCGGTTCGAATGCCATGAGTGCCGGTATGGCAGCGGATTATTACCTGCACCGCTACATTACCAATGACCGAAAAGACGAAGTCAGCCAACGGCTAAAACCCAACAACCGGTTCGGTGCTGCCTTTCAAGGTGGCATTACTTATCAGTACCGCCCTGATTCTTCCCGCTACCATTATCTCTTCACGATTCAGCACCATTACTTCATCGAAAGCCGATTCAACCGCGACCTTTTCGAACTTTATTTCAGAGGCAATAAACCGTTTGCCGGCCAAACGATTGCCACCGGTCCGACAGATCTGCGCAGCTTGCTTTATTACCAAGCCGGTATCGGAGTGGCTTTCGATGACGCAGCGAAAAAGAATCACTATTACTTCATGGGATCGTTGTTGTTGGGACATGACCTGCTGGACATACGTTCTCGTTCCGGATCGCTGTATACCGCTGCGGATGGCAGTTACCTGGATGCTGACTTGAACATCACCTATCGTTCCAGCGACACGGCAGCCTACCAACGAGGTGCAGTGAATGGAACCGGCTTTGGTATTACCGCGGGATTCTCCCATTCCATAAATAGCAGCAGTCGATTGCACGTGAGCGTGCGTAATGCGGGTATTATCCATTTCTTCCCGCGATCCATCGCAGCCGACATCGACACGTCCTTACGGTTTCAAGGGGTGGATGCAACGGAACTTTTCGATTTTTCCGACTCCATTCAAAGCCTGACCGTCAATGACTCCACTTTGTTGACCCCGTATATCACGGACCGCCGTCAGGAAAGTACCAATTGCATAACACCCGGACAGTTCGACATTTGGTTCGAAAAAGACCTTAAGGCCGGTTTCACCTTTTCTGCCGGGGTGCGTCAATGGCTGACCCGCTTCGCCCTACCTTTCGTTTGGGTGCAAGCCGGTAAAACGTTGGGAAGCTGTCATACCGTACTATTGCAAACGGGGTATGGCGGTTACGCAGGATGGTGTGCATCCCTGGCCTACCGCTATACCCGTAAAACATGGGAGTTCCAATTGGCTGCTGACCCGGTTAACGGGTTCCTGATTCCCGGGAGCACGACCCAAGGCGCTTTCGTATCTTTGTCCAAATCCTTCTGATCATGATCGAACAACTTCCCCTTATTCGGCATACAAATTCCGGAAACTTCTTCCTGATGGCGGGCCCTTGTGTAGTCGAAAGTGAAGAGATGGTATTTCGGATTGCCGAGCGGATTTGCACGATCACGGAACGATTGAAAATTCCGTACATCTTCAAAGCCAGCTACCGTAAAGCCAACCGAACGCGCCAAGATTCTTTCACGGGTATCGGTGACATGAATGCGCTGGAAATACTTGCTAAAGTCCGCCAATCCTTTAATGTTCCTGTCGTTACCGATATACACGAGTCCGATGAAGCTGCCTTGGCTGCGCCTTTCGTCGACGTACTTCAGATTCCTGCCTTCCTGTGCCGGCAAACCGATCTGCTGGTAGCCGCCGGCCAGACGGGTAAATTCGTCAATGTCAAAAAAGGACAATTTCTTTCC
>CAYWDY010000144.1:0-6271 GCA_964455985.1 uncultured Flavobacteriales bacterium | reverse complement strand
ATGTTACGCTAATGGTGATCACATTTGAATTTGCCGTCGGGGTGCTGGCACAAGCGCTGTTGGAAGTAATCATACAGGAAACCTGATCGCCGTTGACTAAACTGTTGGAGGAGTAGCTAGCACTGTTGCTGCCGACATTGGAACCATTCACCATCCATTGGTACGCAGGCGATGATCCGCCATTGACCGGCGATGCGGTGAATGTCACGCTGGAGCCGGCACAGATGCTGCTTCCGGCGTTCGAGACGATAGATACAGCCGGAGCACTGGAGCTGTTTACGTTCATGGTAACAGCGTTTGACGTGGCTGTTGCTGATGAGGCACAGTTGGCGTTCGAAGTCATGACACAAGTGACGACTGCACCGTTGGTAAGCGTAGAGGTGGTAAACGTGGCGCTATTCGTACCGACGTTGGAGCCGTTTACTTTCCATTGGTAGGATGGAGTAGAGCCACCGTTGGTAGGACTGGCGGTAAACGTTACGCTCGATCCGCTGCAAATGGTGTTACCTGCACCAGAGGCGATGGAAACAGAAGGCGTCACAGAGGCATTAGAAGTTACACTGAGCGTACGCGCCGCGCTCGTGCCGCAAGCGTTTGAGGCGGTGACAGAGATGGTTCCTGATGTAGCGCCGGCTGTTGTGGTGATGGAGTTGGTAGAAGAAGAACCTGTCCATCCGGAAGGCAGCGTCCAGGCGTAACTGGTTGCACCGGTCACAGCCGCTACCGAGTAGGTTTGGGATTGACCGGAACATGTGGTGGCGGCACCGGAAATAGCTCCGGGTTGTGCGGGCGCAGTGCAGCCCGCAGCTTCCGTCAACGTCATGGATCCGTTGTAGACGTAATCACCAGCCTCCGAACCGTCGCGATCGCCAGCAATCCCAGCATAGTACAACGTCACCGTACCGGTACCGGCCGATGGCGCTGTCCAGTTAAAGGCGAAGGTGTGGGTGTTGTTTGATGCACCACCGTTCAGTTGGTGAGTGACACTCGTTCTGGAGTTTCCACTGATAGTGGCAGATAGTAAGTGGGTTTCGGATGCATTAGTGATGATCAGGGTTCCGGCATTAGCCCCTGCGGCGGTCAACGCTTCGCAGCCTAACCCAAACACGGTGCTTCCGGTACGCGATACGGTAACGCTCAAGTTGTAGGTGGTTCCGGGCGTGTAGGTACCTCCGGTAATTCCGGCAAGGCTGACAGAGCCTCCTCCGCTGTTAGCCGAAAAATCTCCGTGGCAGCTTACACAAGTAGTTTCTCCTGGCGATCCGGTTTTACCGGCTCGGCCGGTATCAGATAGATAGGCGCTGGTCAACAGCACAATGGACAGGCCAATCGTCGAGAGCAAGGCAAGTCGTTTCAACATGGTTTTGGGTTTTGTGGGTTAAAGAGTGTTCAGGTAAAGATTTTATAAGGCCGCAAGAACCCGACTGATTTGGACCCAAAAATGAGTTTTCGGATCACCAGCCCCGCACGTCATGTCCACTACAAAATGAAGCGTGATTCAGAATAATTATCCCCTTTTGAGATAGAAAATTATTTTTCAACAACCCCCGCAAACCCTTGTCAGTAGAGACTTTTAGGACTACGTATGAATAATGAATAAATATGTGTCTGTGCAAAACGCCAACAAACACAGGAGTTAACCCCCATCATATTTTACCTGAATGGTAGGGCTAAATCAGGGATGCAAAGCCAGCATCCAACGGGATATTTCTGCCAATACTCTGGGATCCATCGTCGTGGTCAGTGTCACGTATTCGCTCACGGAACACGTCTTGCAAGGTTGAAAAAGATGGTTCAGTCCTTCCAGATTTTCACAACGGCTATACTCGTCTTTTCGCAGCACCAAGAGTGAATCCATCGTCGGTTTATTCACAGCAACGGGTACCTGAATGTCTTTACTTCCATATAGCGCTAGAACAGGGCAGTCCGATTTGACGAAGGTTTCCTGCGGACGATAATTCGCATACCACCGCATCCATGGTGTGCAGAGCTGTTTCAACGTATACTCAATGACGCCATCCGAAGCGCCGGTTGAATCCAGGTATTCGACAATCCGTCTTTGCGATTCATTGGTGTCAGGAAAGGAGCGAAGTATTCCGAACAGACGCTCATTCGTGCGAATAAGTTCATCGATCTCTTTGCGTTTCGATCCACTTGCTTTGGCTACTAAGGAATCCTGTGCCAGCAGCAAGTCATAGAGATCGATAATAGGTGCTGCTAACAATACCATGAACGCCACACGCTTGTTTTGAGCAGCCACATAGGGTGCGATAATCCCTCCTTCGCTGTGACCCAGCAGCCCGATCTGTTTCCGATCGATATCTTTCCGTTGTGCCAGGTAATCGAATTGAGCTTGGACATCTTGTGCAAAATCGTCTGTGGTGGCCGATGCGTAATCACCACCCGAAGCACCCACTCCTCGGTCATCACACCGAAGAACAGCAAATCCGTTACGAGTCAGGTGGTCGGCCAACAACATAAAGGGCTTGTGTCCGAAGACCGATTCGTTCCGATCCTCCGGACCGCTGCCGGTGATCAGTATGACCGCTGGAAATTTTTTGCCTTCCCGTGGTTTGGTAAGAGTCCCCGCGAGCTTGAACCCTTCTTTTTTATTCTCAATGACTACCTCTTCCACCGAATACGGATAAGGCGGGAGCGGCTTTTGTGGCCTTTCGTAGAGCAGATCATCAGCTTCACCGAAACGGAAGGTCATCGGAAATTTCAAGCGTTGCACGGCGAGTTTTCCGCGTACGATTCCGCTATCGCGTACTAATGCTCCTGCGAAAGAGATGGAGATTTCCGATACATCGATCCATATGCTGTCATCTTTGATTGAAACCTCATCGGCCTCGAACCACTTTTTGGATTGATCGGGACTTTGGAATTTACCTTGCCATTTTCCGGAGCTGTCCTTCGATAAAACCATCACCATCCGAAGATCCTGTTGCATGAATTGTAACCTAGATTGCCACGTTCCAGAAAAACCATCGCCTGCCTTCGCCACGACATTACACGTGAGCAGAACAAATAGCGCGAGTATTCTAATCACGACGCTCGAGTATTTTGCTTTGCAGCACCACATAAAGAACGAGGGTCATCAGGAAAATGATGGTCAGGTTAGCCCATAACGTATTAACTGTTTTACCGAAAATTCTCTTTTCCGCGATAAAGTATGGCTGCTGTAAAAAAGAGGCGTTCGGGTCGACGGGCCGATAAACAGGCTCGAATTGTTGCACCAGTCGGTCGTTGTCCGGAAATATCTTCACCCGCTCGGTCTGATTCATCAGCATGTCGGTTAACGCTTGATTCTCCTGGTCCATCATCAGCTTTTCCATCTCCAGTCGCGCAGCTTCTGTGGCCGAATATTTTTGCGTCAACGCATCTTTGGCTTCAGCGGATCGGTTGTATTCCTTTATCGCGTTCTCGCGAATCGTTTCCAGGGATGCCATCAACTCTTTGTCCTGGCCCGACGACCAGGGGTCCTCTCTGAACTTTTCCCCGTTGAATCCTTGAGTCTTTACCACGGAACCTTCGGTCATCTCATGGCGTAGCATTTTTTCCAAGGACATCTTTTCGCCATCCGATTGCGGGAGACGAGCGTATTTTCCTGCCGCTTTCTGCATTTCACGGACCCAGTAGTCCTTTACGTAGGTGTTACGGCTCATGCTGCGGTCGTAAGGATAAAACCGAGCATGATAATCGTTCTCTTTGAAAAGCTGCGTGGATAGCGCTTCAAAAGCCCAGCGGGACACCATAAGGTTTCCTGCCAGCGGGATTTCATGGTCGCCATCCCGCATCGAATTGAGTTTATTGAAACGGACGATGACACCGCTCAACAGGATCTGCGGAATGATGAGAATCGGAATGAGGATGTAGACGGCGACCGACGTCTTCATCATCGACGAAATATTCAGTCCCAAGATATTGCTGAAGAAAGCACTGGCCAGTAAGACCAGGAAAAAGCTTCCATACATTCCGTGTATTCCAAGAATAGTATTTCCAACGAGAACAAATGAAGCCATTTGAATCGCAGAGAGCGAGAACAGCAATACGATCTTCGACCAGAGGTAGGCCGTTCGACTCAGGTGAAGGAATGATTCGCGTTTTCGGATTCTGCGGTCGCGAAGGATTTCTTCGCCGCTTACGCTAAGACCCAGAAAAAGAGCCACGACAACACCCATGAATAAATACGCGGGAATGTTGTCGTTCATATATAACGAGTAGTCTTTCCCCGGTGCCGTGAATCGAAGCAGTGAAGCCAGCACAGCTGCCAGGGCCGGAGCTTCGAGTAGGTTAATCAGCAAGTACTGCCGGTTAGCCAATTTCGCTCTCAGGTCTCGGGTCAGAAAAACATTCCATTGTTTCTTAAAACCCGCAATGCGGCTTTGGACAGGCTCAGATAGTCGAGAGGCCTCTTTTACTTTCGGTTCAGGTGTGGAAAGATGCTGCCACTTCTTATACCATTCTTCCGGAGTGATTCGGCGTTCGTTTCGCCGGTTTCCGTATTCATCGATCACCTCCTGTTCGAGGATGTTGAATATCTGATCGGCTTGAATAGTCCCGCAGCCGAGACACACACCCTGACTGGAATCCACCATACCAGCTTCCCGCCGGAAGTGGTTGATGGCTTCCACCGGTCTTCCATCGAAGACCAGATAGCCGCCTTTGTCCAGCATGACCAGCCGGTCGAACAACTTGAAGATATCGGAAGAAGGTTGGTGGATGACGACAAATACGAGCTTTCCGCCCAGCGCCAGCTGCTTGAGCAGGTCCATGACGTTCTCCGCATCTTTCGAGGAAAGGCCGGATGTGGGCTCATCCACAAAAAGAATGGCCGGCTCCCGGATCAGTTCAAGCGCTATGTTCAGTCGTTTCCGCTGTCCGCCGCTGATGCTCTTGTTGAGTGGATCACCGACTTTTAGGTTGCGACTTTCCCACAACCCGAGTGCTTTCAACATCTCGTTGACTTTACCGGTAAGCTGCCATTCGTCGAGGTCGCCGAAACAGAGTTTAGAATTGTAAAACAAGTTATCGAAGACCGACAACTCCTCGATCAGTAAGTCGTCTTGCGGAATATTTCCTATAAGGCCTCGCGTGACAGACGGGTCGGCGGACACATCCACCCCGTTGATCATGATTTTACCGGTGGAAGGGCGGTAATTACCGTTCAGCAGATTCAGCAGAGTAGATTTTCCCGCACCACTGCCACCCATGATAGCGACGAGCTCTCCCGAGCGGCACTGGAGGGAGAATTCGTGAAGCCCGATTTTATTATTCTTGAATCGGTAGGTTGTCTTGTCGGTTTCAAACCGGAGAAAGGACTTGCGGCCCGTTTCCAGAAACCGTTGGAGCAGGTCGCTGTGATAGACGGTTGCACCTTTTCTGTTTCGAATGATACCGCCTTGCGAGAGCACGTGCACATGTCCGGGATCTACACGAAGTCCGTTCAACGAGATGATTTCTGATCCTTCGTATCGGAATATCATGATGCCGGCGCGCTGCAGGTTGATCACCCAAAGTTGTCCGTCGAAATCATGTAGCTCCAGCGATTGAGCATTCGACAATGCTGCGGTTTCATGTCCGTGTACTCGGATAACGTTTGACCCTCCGAGGCGTACAGCCTGGTGTTTGGAGCGACACAAGTCCCGCATGTTGCCGGCTTCTTCCTTACTGAGCCGGAAGACCTCGGCGATCAGTACGAGGAAATCATAACTTTCCTTGGAATCAACGTGGGCGTCGGAGAAAACGAACTCACAGAGCCGAACATACACGACAAATTTCTGTCTGGCCTCGAGCCCCCGATTGATTTCATGGCACAGCCGATGAATGACATCGTTGTCAATCCCGGACTTCCCTACCGCTTGTTGCTCCTCGGCTTCTCCGCTGAAGCGGTCGAATAATCCGAGGTAATGACCAATACGGACCTCATCGACGTTTTGCTTCAGGAAATGACCGACAAACTCGCGTTGGCGACTTCCGGTGGAATTCAACCGTTCGCCGATGGCGAACAGTTGCATCAAGGCCTGCAGTACGTGGTCATTCATACGTCAGGGTTAAAAGTAGCGATTGACACTTTACGCAGGTAGGATGATTGCATAAAAAACCCCGGAGATTTCCGGGGTTTGTGTATCACTGCGTGATGAATGATCTTGTTCGGGTGACTGCTGCGGAGAGCTTCTTCATGTTTTCCGAAGAAAGGTCGGCGGGAGATTTGATCTCGTCGAAAACTTTTCGTTGGCCTTGAAGCTCAGTCAGGAGAGCCGCACACTCT
>CAYWDY010000143.1:3973-6321 GCA_964455985.1 uncultured Flavobacteriales bacterium | reverse complement strand
ACTTTTCATGGTATCCAGAACCCTTCCGGGTAACTCAGGCAATCTACGCCATTTGAGGAATGAAATCGAGAATTTTTGGCGAATGATTTACCTGACAAAGGTAATATTAACGGTTTTTTGACAAAAAAGGCGCCTGGAAACCCCCAGACGCCTTTTTTAGGGTGGTACACCTTATTTCTTACGTACCAGAACCTCGTCGATCATACCGTAGGCTTTGGCCTCTTCGGCCGTCATCCAATAGTCACGGTCTGAATCATTCCACACCTTCTGGTAGTCCTGACCGCTGTGGCCGGCGATGATTTCGTACAGCTCCTTCTTGAGTTTCTGAATCTCCCGAGCGGTGATCTCGATATCGGATGCCTGTCCTTCTGCTCCACCCAAAGGCTGGTGGATCATAACACGAGCATGCTTCAGCGCAGCACGCTTACCCTTCTGACCGGCACACATGAGCACGGCACCCATGGAGGCGGCCATGCCGGTACAAATGGTAGCGATATCCGGCTGTACGAACTGCATCGTGTCATAGATACCCAAACCGGCATATACAGATCCGCCGGGCGTATTCATGTAAATCTGAATGTCCTTCTTGGCATCTACGGATTCCAAGAACAGCAACTGGGCTTGGATGATGTTCGAGACATAGTCGTTGATACCGACTCCCAAGAAAATGATCCGGTCCATCATCAGTCGCGAGAACACGTCCATGGTGGCCACGTTCAAATGACGTTCTTCGATGATGGTTGGAGAAATGTAGTCGTTACGGACAGCGGATACGAAGCTGTCTACACTGAGGCTGCTGATACCGCGATGCTTGGTGGCATACTTGCGGAATTCGTCGTGGAAATTCATGCGTTGGAGATTAGTGCCCCAAAAGTAAACGCCGGTCACCGCACTAAGCGATGACCGGCGACAGACTTTTCAACAATGCAGGCGATATCCGCCCCTAAATCAATGGTGATGCTCCAGTTCGTGCGCCGTCTTTTCGTTCAACCGTACAACAAACTCATCGTAAGGCAATTCAATCGTATGGAGCGTAACAGAGCGCTTGAGGAGGTCGAATACCTTGCCTTCCCGTAACCGACGCTCAAAACGCTCATAAGCGCCTTCTTCGTTGAGGTAACGGTTGGACATCTCCTCGATCTTGGCATCGTCCATATCGTAGATGCCATATTGGGCAAACTGCTGGCGGATGGTACCGCGGGAATAATCGCGGACTTCCTCTTCGGTCATGGTGATACCATGTTCCGCAGCAAATTGCCCCGTGATAAGACTCCAACGGAGATCCTCGGCCATATGATAATACTGATGTTCAAATTCATGCTCTTCCACCGCTTTTTCCTGGTCGGCTTTTACCATGCGTTTCAAGAACTCATCGGGCAGCGGAATGGAAGTGCTTTCGAGTAACAGGTTGCGGATGTCCTTGTGGAATTTACGGTCACTCTCCTTTTCGAAGTAGCCGGCGATCCCTTCTTTTACTTTCTCGCGGAAACCTGCTTCGTCCGTTACCGAACCGGGCTCATACAGTTTATCGAACAAATCCTGGTTCAGATCGGCCTTTTCAATCTTGGAAACCGTCATCACCGTAAACCGGTACTGAGACTGGAGCGCGGGATTCGACTTGTCGATCTTGAGCATCGCAGCCACTTCGGTCTCGTTACGGATAGCAGCCATCGGAGAATAGTCGATGGTGTCCTCTTTCTTCAGGCCCGTGAACTTCTTGCGGTCTTTGGCTTCCGGCATGCGGTCGATAGCCAGGGTAGTTGTCGTTTTCACACCACCTTCTTTCAGCTGACCGTCAGCGTCCAACTCGTTGAATTCACCGTACAGGATACAGGTCTCGTCGGAGGTCTCCGGGTTGGAAAATTTACCGTAACGGCGACGAAGATCGTTGATGTCATCCTCGATCATTTTGGCATCCACCTGGACAGCGAAATAGTCCACCGGTGAGGTGGGAAGCGTCACGGAAAAGCGGGGAGCCAGTCCAATCTCATACAGGAATTCGAAGTCGCGACCATCTTCGAGGATCATCTCCTGCTCTCCTTTTTTAGGAAGCGGAGATCCGATGATCTCGATCTTCTGATCGAAGATATAACGACTCAGATTTTGGGAGACGATCTTATTCAACTCCTCCAACAGGATGCTGGTACCGTACATCTTGCGAATCATGCCGGCAGGTACATGGCCCGGGCGGAATCCCGGTACATTGGCCGTACGGGCATATTTCTTGACGACATCGTTGTAGGCAGACTGGTAGTCGGCCGGAGCGATTTCGAGCTTGATGATGGCGGTCAGGTCGCCCTGGGGTTGATGGCTGATATTCATGTCAACGTTGTTTTTTCGGACTGTAC
>CAYWDY010000143.1:0-3958 GCA_964455985.1 uncultured Flavobacteriales bacterium | reverse complement strand
GTTTAGTGCGGTCGAAGGGACTCGAACCCCCACGGATTGCTCCACCAGATCCTAAGTCTGGCGCGGCTACCAATTACGCCACGACCGCATGTTCCGATTTTTTAGGAGCGCAAAGGTAGGCTTTCGTACCGAGGTAAAAAAACGTCATTTGGACCAAAATCAAGCGGATAAAGCACCTCGAACGCCTTATCCGGCTTACTTTTGCCCTACCATGCTCACCCTCGACCCGCAGTCCATGAAGACGGGGCTGTTTCACAGCTACATGCTGTCAGCTATTGCCCCGCGCCCTATCGCTTTCGCCAGTACCGTGGATAAAGACGGACGTCCCAACCTATCTCCCTACAGCTTCTTCAATGCCTTCGGCAGCAAGCCTCCCATTCTGGTCTTTTCCCCGGCGCGACGGGTGCGCGATAACACCATCAAGCACACGCTGGAAAATGTGTACGAGACGAAGGAGGTGGTGATTAATGTGGTGAACTACGCCATGGTACACCAGATGTCCCTTTCTTCCAGTGAGTTTCCGAAAGGAATCAATGAATTCGAAAAGGCCGGCTTCACCATGATTCCTTCCGAGACCATCCGACCCTTCCGCGTGAAGGAATCGCCTGCCCAATTCGAATGCAAGGTGTTGCAGGTGATTGAAACCGGCACCGAAGGCGGCGCTGCCAACCTCATCATCTGTGAAATCCTCCGCATGCATATCGACACGGCCGTGCTGGACGAGGAGAACAAAATCGATCCGAACAAGATCGATCTCATCGGTAGGATGGGCGGAGAGTGGTATTGCCGTGCATCGGGGCAGGCCCTTTTCGAAGTAGCCAAACCGCTGGCGCAACCGGGAATCGGCGTGGACCAGCTACCGGAAAAAATACGACTCAGCTCGGTACTGACCGGCAATAACCTCGGACAATTGGCGAATGTGCATCACCTCCCTGACGAAAGCGCCATTCGGGAAACGATGCAACGTGACTTCATGCGTGAACTGACACAACGTTTCGGCTACGACCCGAACAACCTCGAGGTACGACTGCACGAACTCGCCAAATCCCTGCTCGATAAAAACGAAGTAGAGCTGGCTTGGAAGGTGCTCATGTGCAGTCTACAGTCAAGGCCATGATCCTACAGCAGGCTGCTCAACTTATCGACAGCGGCTTTCAATCCATCAGAACGTTTACCTCCTGCCGTAGCATAGAACGGCTGGCCACCGCCACCACCTTGAATTTCTTTCGCCAACTCGCGAATCAATGTAGTAGCAGAAAGTCCTTTGGACTTGACCAGCTCATCGCTGATCATCAAGGACAAGAAAGGCTTTTGATCGATCACGGCTCCCAGCAATACCACCAAGTCGTTGTGCTGACTGCGCCATTGAAACGAAATATCTTTGATAGCATCGGCAGAAGGAAGATCGACCACTTCGGCAATGACCCGCAAACCGCCACGATCCACGGCCTTACCGATCAATTGTTGTTTGATCGCTTGGGCTTTCTCAGCGATGAGGGCGTCGATGCGTGACTGCATCGCAGCATACTCATCCAGCAAGGAGGATACTTTCTCGACGACATCCTTCGGATTCTTCAGCAACTCTTGCACCTGATTGAGTTTATCCAGTGCCGATTGATAATATGCTTCGGCGGATTCGGCAGTCACGGCCTCGATGCGACGCACCCCGGCGGCGACAGCGCTTTCGGCAACGATCTTAAATGATCCGATGTGACCCGTGGCAGGAACATGCGTACCACCGCACAACTCGCGCGAGTAGGACGGATCGAAGGTGATTACGCGAACGAAATCGCCGTACTTCTCTCCGAACAAGGCAGTGGCACCCATGGTCATGGCTTCCTGGACAGGAACGTTGCGCCGCTCATCCAATGGAATATTCTCCCGGATTTTTTCATTCACGATCCGCTCAATCGCACGGACTTCCTCATCCGTCACTTTGGCGAAGTGGGAAAAGTCAAAGCGCGTCACGGAATCATTGACCAGGGAGCCTTTTTGGTTCACGTGGGAACCGAGCACTTGCTTGAGCGCGCTGTGCATCAGGTGGGTGGCCGAGTGGTTACCGGTGATCTTACGACGACGGGCGGAATCCACGGTGGCGCGGAAACCGGTCGACGGATCGGAAGGTAGCTGATCGCACCAGTGTACGATCAGGTTGTTTTCTTTTTGGGTATCAGTGATGCGGATACGCTGATCACCTGCCTCGAGTAAGCCGGTATCCCCGACCTGACCGCCGCTTTCGGCGTAGAAGGGCGTACGACTCAAGACGAGCTGAAAAGCGGATTTGCCTTTCGTAGTCACCTTTCGGTACTTTACGATTTCAGTATCACACGTAAGCTCGTCGTAGCCGATGAATTCAACGGCATCTTCACCGCCGCGCAACACAATCCAATCATCCGTATCTACGGTAGCAGCAGCCCGGGAACGTTCTTTCTGCTCGTCAAGACAACGGTGGAATCCATCCATGTCAACCTCACGGCCTGCTTCGCGAGCCATGAGTTGGGTAAGATCAATCGGAAATCCGAAAGTATCGTAGAGTTCAAAGGCGAATGAACCGCTAACCACGGCTTCCTTGTTCTCTTCAAACCGGCGGATACCGGTCTCCAACGTACGCAAGAACGCCGACTCCTCCTCCTGAATGACCCGCTGGACAAAATCCTGTTGGGCTTTAAGCTCGGGGAATACATCTGCGAATTGGGCGGAGAGAACCGGAACCAGCGAATGAAGGAACGGCTGTTTGAAATCCAAAAAAGTAAATCCGTAACGAACCGCACGGCGCAGAATCCGGCGGATCACATACCCGGCCTTATTGTTGGAGGGCAATTGGCCGTCTGCAATAGCAAACGAAATGGCGCGTATGTGATCGGACATGACACGCATGGCGATATCGGTCTTCTCGGCAGCCCCGTATTTCACACCGCTGCGGACAGCGATATGCTGGATGAGGGGTTGAAACACATCCGTATCGTAGTTCGAGGTCTTGCCTTGCAAGGCCATGCAAAGACGTTCAAACCCCATACCGGTATCGACATGACGGGCAGGCAACGGTTCCAAGGATCCATCCGCCTTCCGGTTGAATTCCATGAAGACGTTATTCCAGATTTCAATGACTTGAGGGTGACTGGCATTGACCAAGGCCTTGCCATCTACAGCTTTTCGTTCTGAATCCGGACGAAGGTCAACGTGGATTTCGGTACAAGGGCCGCAAGGACCACTGTCACCCATCTCCCAAAAATTATCCTTCTTGTTTCCCTTGAGAATGCGGTCCTCGTCGATAAACTGCTTCCAACAATCGTGACTCTCCTGGTCGAAGGCCAACTTTTCTTTGGCGTCCCCTTCGAAGACCGTGACATACAGTCGCGATTTATCCATGCGGTATATTTCCGTCAGCAGCTCCCAGCTCCACGAGATGGCTTCTTTCTTGAAGTAATCCCCGAACGACCAGTTACCAAGCATCTCGAACATGGTATGGTGATAGGTATCGATACCCACTTCTTCGAGGTCGTTGTGCTTACCCGAAACGCGCAAGCATTTTTGCGTATTGGCTATCCGCTTGAATCGGATGGGAGCATTGCCCAGGAAAAGGTCCTTGAACTGGTTCATTCCGGCGTTGGTGAACATCAGGGTCGGGTCGTTTTTGACGACCATGGGCGCCGAGGCGACGATCTGATGCTGTTTGGAGCGGAAAAATTCAAGGAAAGCGTTCCGGATTTCTGACGAAGTCATGGTGTTACAATCAATTGGGAGAAACGAGGAGAGTCCTATATTTGCCTGAAATAGGTCGCACGAAGATAAATAAAACACCGCGATGCCGAAGATCAAATACCATTTCAACACCTCCACACTGAAGTACGAACAGGTGGTGGTCGGATGGAGAAAGAAGCTGCTCCGGATTACCGGCTGGCTTTCTTCTGCCGTGGTGTTCGGCGCACTCATCATGCTGCTGGCCGCCAATGCGCGG
>CAYWDY010000142.1:0-6321 GCA_964455985.1 uncultured Flavobacteriales bacterium | reverse complement strand
GGACGCACAAGCCGAGAATATACTTCCGCTATTAACACCGTGGTCCACTTTTCTATTTTATCAAGGCGACTCGCTGTCCGAAGACGGACATGTGTACCGGTTCTCTTTCCGGCATCCTTGGAGTAACTCCCTGTATCTGATTGTCCCCAATGACGGACTGTCCTGCTCGTTCTCCTTTGAGATGCGCTTTCAGGGAACCGTTACGATTCATCGGCAAAGTCTGTTCTTTCAAGCCTTGCTCAGTCCGACGGCAGTCGTCAACGACCAAGGTCAAACCAAAGAGGATAAGTTGCATGGAGAATATTGGCTGGGTCACGGCGGAATACAATGGCGAGGCACCACCGGTGACTGGCTGTTGTATCGGCCTGAAAAAGCGACCTCGCTGCAGTTTGACAAAGATGCGCATCGCGTCTGCGTCAATGTCGATTATGAGTCAGACCATCCGTTGTTATATTGGCCCCTGGAAGCCACGAGTGCCAATCATCACGTGGATAGGTCTGCTACTCTACTTCATGCAGGTGATCGACTGACCAGTCGTTTTTCCCTGCAGTGTAAATCAAATGAACTACCTATTCCCAGGATTGCTCAAGCCAGCGGTGGAAGGGACGCTGTTTTTATTTTCACCGAACATGCCGACTTCACCACACGCCGATCTCAGCGTGCTGTCTTTTACGGAAGCGATACGATCTATTCGGCAGGAGCCGCAACGAAGGGATTTTGTGGGCATCGTTTTCCGGTGACCAAATCTGTTTTTTACGCTAACCCAGATCGTGTCACGGTGGATTCTAGAGCCGGATTTGCCACGGGTGAATTGGCCTCGGTGAAAGGCACCTCGGGTTTTCGCGCCTTTCTGGAAGATCTGCAAGATGCGGGTTGTGAAATCGTCTTGCATACGCCGGAGCATCTGACTTCTTCAAGGGCCTCGGTAAAAGAAGCGCTCACCGAGATGGGAAGTGTTTTCGGAAATTCATCTTGGATCGATCATGGCTATGATAACCACAAGACGAGCAACCGTGAGGATGTGGTCTGCGATGGATTCGTCAAGTCTTCTTCGTGGTATATAGGCGATATCTTGGATAGTGCAGGCGTAAAGTACTTATGGAATGGTTACTATGAGGATACGGCGGTGTTCGCTTCCCGCACGTTCAACTCATCCTTGCTCACTCCTCATCCTGCTTTCGGCGGTGAACATCCTCGTCCCGTTTTCTGGCGACATCCGTCTGTAACGGGTTCCATGGTTCATTTCCGCACCACATGCACCGTAGCTCCTACGCCAGCTTCAATGTGGAATTACCTGTTCAGTGACGATCGCTTGAAGGAGTTTGCCAGCGGTAAAGGTGTGTATGTCATGCATTGCTATCCGGCGCGGATCGATTCTGCCAATTCGTTTTACGATTGGAATCAGGCCGTATGGTCAGTCAATCCGGAATTTGAACACTTTTTGGACCGTCTGCAAAAGTTCAGGGATGACGGAAGTATTTGGGTGGCCACAGTCAAAGATTACTTGGATTATACCACCGCTTGTCAGCAAGTAAATTATCAGTTGGATCGCGACGGTTTTGTTTCCTTGACCAATCTTTCCGGCAAGAGGCTGGAAGATTTCACCTTGGCCATTCAGGGTGCACAGCTCACGGTTCCCGGTAAAAAAGTGAAAAGCCGTCGTAACGGTTCCGATGCTTCTTACTGGTTTGATTTCGAAGCCGGAGAAACCGTACAAGTGAAAATGGTGATGGAGCACTGATGGTCATGGCGAACAAAGAGCGAATCCAAAAATTGAAGAAACTGCTCCTTAGGGCATTGCTCTTTTTTTTCATCACGTCCGTAGGTTCGGTTATACTTTTTCGATTTGTTCCTGTTCCGGTCACACCGCTGATGATATTGCGCACCGGGGAGCAATGGATGGGAGACAGGCCTGTTCGACTTTTCAAGGATTGGACAACGTTAGAATCCATCGGTACAAATATGCCTCGTGCTGTGATTGCAGCGGAGGATCAAAAGTTCGAAGAGCATTTCGGTTTCGACTTTGAGGCCATTCGAAAAGCGCAACGCTACAATGAACGTCATCGGGGTAAGAAGATGAAAGGGGCAAGCACGATCAGTCAGCAGACGGCCAAGAATGTATTCTTATGGCCGTCACGCTCCTGGGTCAGGAAGGGGTTTGAAGTTTATTTTACGTTTTTGCTGGAAGTGTTTTGGAGCAAAGAACGGATCATGGAGGTATACCTGAATGTGATTGAGACGGGAGATGGTATCTACGGAGCTGAGGCAGCGGCGCGTCATTATTTTCATAAGCCAGCTAGTCGATTGACGCGCGAAGAAGCGGCTCTCATAGCCGCTGTGTTGCCGAATCCGATTCGATGGAATCCTGCTCGTCCGACGCCATACATCAGAAAGAAGGCAAACCGCATCGTAGTCTATATGCGCGATGTGGAATTTGGTGAAACGGGTCGTTGAATGGGTCAGTTTCATTCCGGGAATTCGTTCGCCAATCATAAGCCATTATTCGTATAAAATCCGTCACCTTTACATTCTTCGAATTTATTTTCTATTATTTTTCCGCGGTGACTCACTCGTCAGTAAAGTACTTCTTCTTTTTCCTCGCGGTCTTTGTCTCGCGTTTGCCCTTCCTGAGTATGGGTTATGGCCTCGACGGTGACTCGTGGGCGGTGGCGTTGTCGGCGATACAATGGAATGCAACCGGGATATATGACGTATCTCGTTTTCCGGGTTATCCTGTACATGAATTCCTCTGTCATTGGTTCGTAATGGAGGAATACTGGACCTTAAATGCGATCACGGCGTTGGTCTCCACGATGGGCATCACTTTTTTTGTGAAAGCGTTGGAAGAGCTTCGATTCAAGATGCCTTTTCTGGCAGGGTTTGCACTAGCAGGTATACCTGCAGTATTCATCCACAGCACCACGGTAATCGATTACAACATCGCCTTGGCATTCCAGTTGATGGCGTTCTATTTCCTGGTTACACGCAGATGGGTGCTCACGGGAATAGCGTTGGGGATGGCTATAGGTACAAGGCTTACTTCCGGAGCGCTTTTACTGCCCTTCGTCATTATGGTTTTGGACGACGATGGACTTCGTCCGAATTTAGAGCGAATATTCCGCTTTGCATTCCCGGCGCTTCTCATTGGTGCCTGTTGGTATTTCCCGGTTTATCAACGGTACGGCTTGGAATTCCTCACGTACTACGATGTCCCTTATCCATCCATCCCGAAAGTCATGTATAAATTCTTTTTGGAAGTATGGGGTATTCTGGGTGTCTTGGCGGTAATGGTTGCATTGCTCTCGGTGTTTTTTTCTGAGCGGTGGATTGGTACGGAATACCTCTTCCCAAAATCTGTCAATTTGAAATATGTCGTCGCTTGGCTGGTGGCTATCGATCTTTTCATCATTGCGTTCATCAAGTTGCCGATGGAATCAGGATATCTGGTTCCCATGGTTCCTTTTATCATTCTGCTAATCGGCAGATATGTGTCCAGGCCAGTGTTTGTCTTGACAGCTGTCTTGATGACATTTTCTTCTTTGCTTTTCTCGATCACGCCATTGAATCGCATGGATTCAAGTACACCCTCTTCCGCATCCGTTTCATTCCGGGTCGGGGGAGAGGCTTTAGTGCTTGATGTGTTGAAAGGTCCGGCGTTGGCCTATTACTCAAGAAGGGAAAATGGCATGCAGTACTCCCGGCAAGTATTAAAGGTGGCCAAACGAATTACGCGTCCCACACTGATTGTATGCGGGCAGTGGTATAACCAGCTCATTAGCATGAACCGCGACACCCTCAGCGGACAGGTCTTATTTGCACCGCATATCAACTCAGCGGAGTTGGCGCGTCATTTTTTGGCTGGACGAAAGATTCTTTTCTTGCCCGGGCAGGAGCATTTCAACGAACAGATCAAAGGCGTTAATCCGGTAGTCTATGGAGCAACTATGTTGGATACGGGTAGTTTGCGTTGAGGGGGTGATCAGGGCGTGCTATTCGATACAGGGAGCACCTTGCCATTGAACAAAGCCGGGCCATTCAGAATGAAGTCTGCCATGAATTTCGCCATGGTATCTGGGTTTGTTGCTGCTTTGAAGTTGGGGAAGGCGGTTCGGAACATCTCTGTTTCAACGGAACCAATAGCCAAGGCATTCACGGCAATGCCCAGGGGCTGGAATTCTTCCGCGAGGCATTCGGTTAGGGTGCAAAGAGCTCCCTTGCTGGAGCTGTAGGCAGACAGGCCGGAGAACTTGGTGCTGCCTTGTACGCCTCCCATACTGGAGATATTGACGATGTGTGACTTGGGTAGTGAAGCATCGCGGGTCAATGCAGGGAGCAGTCCTTTGATGAGAGCTACCGGGCCGAACACATGCGTTGAGTACATCGCATTCCAATCGGCTGGGGTGAGTTGGAAAAAAGGTTTGTTGACGAGTTGTCCGGCGTTGTTGATCAGGGCATCCAGATGGTTGGTCAGTGTACTTATTTGTTGCACAGCTTGCGTAATGCCGGTCTCCGAGGTGATATCAACACCAATGGGAATGATCTTGCCAGGGTGGCCTTGTTGTACGGATTCTTCCTGTAGAGCAGTTAGAGCTGTCGCATTGCGGGAGAGTGCAAAAATGGTGTGGCCGTTATGAGCAAGAAGCATGGCGAGTGCTCGACCGATTCCGGAGGAGCAACCGGTGATTGCAATGTGGCGGGTGTTCATGGGGCTAAGGTAATGAATGCCGGCATCTGCTCCAGTGTGATGAATACGAGGTTTCGGATGATGGTGGTTTTAACTATTTTCGTCAGGAATTGAATCATATGAAAAAAATCATCCTTGTCTCATTGATAGTGTCTGCTTGCTTTTTGTCATCGGCACAGCGAGTGAACCCGGGGGTATCCGTACCCACAAAGCAGTCGTTCAAAGACCGGTTGTATTTCGGAGGCAATTTAGGTTTGCAGTTCGGCACACAGACGGTGATCATGGTGAATCCGATAGCGGGATATATGGTAACGGAAAAGTGGTCGGTGGGACTAGGGGGAAAGTACCAGTATTACCGATACAGGGACAGGACTACGGAGTTTTCCTCAGACATGTATGGCGGCAGTGTCTTTACGCGCTATGATGTATTCAATGGTTTGTTTGCGTACTCGGAGTATGAGTTATTGAATCTGGCGAGGTGGGATTCCTATGGAAGAGAGAATGGACGAGTGGACGTAGGCAGTTGGTTTTTGGGTGCTGGTTATGCGCAGCCGTTAGGGAACAGGTCTTCAATGAATGTGATGATTTTGTATAATCTAACGGAGACGATTTATTCACCGTATTCCAATCCGGTTTTCCGAGTAGGCTTTGGAGTAGGCATTTAAGGCTTGAGGCAGGGGGGAGAGGGTGTCGTTGAAAAAAAATATCAACAAGTGTTTGCAGGATTGAGGGCTTTTAGTACTTTTGTCGTCCCTAATCGGAAACGTTCTTTGTTGATAATGCCCTGAGGCCAAATTCTTGAAAATTTGGCTGAAAAAAGGGAAAAAGTAGTTTGAGCAACTTCTCAAGTGATTTTTTCTCTCTCATTATCAAGCAGTTAACGGTCTTTCAAAAAATAATGAAAGATAATCCTTGGGATGTACAAAAGCTTGACTACTTTTGCAACCCCGATTGAGAAACGCGACCTGCAACGGCAGGAAATAGTTATAGCGTGACGTTCTTTGAAGTATTGGAAGGAAATAACAGGCCTAAATTTTCCCCTCCTTTGGGGATACTTTAGAAGGTGAATCCAAAGAGTACAAATCAACTTTACTATGGAGAGTTTGATCCTGGCTCAGGATTAACGCTAGCGGCAGGCCTAATACATGCAAGTCGAACGGGATTTCGGGTAGCAATATCTGAATGAGAGTGGCGCACGGGTGCGTAACGCGTATGCAACCTACCTTTAACTGGGGAATAGCCTTCCGAAAGGAAGATTAATACCGCATAATGCATTGATGAAGCATTTCATTGATGCCAAAACTCTGGTGGTTAAAGATGGGCATGCGTCCGATTAGCTAGTTGGCGAGGTAACGGCTCACCAAGGCAACGATCGGTAGGGGGTCTGAGAGGATGATCCCCCACACTGGTACTGAGACACGGACCAGACTCCTACGGGAGGCAGCAGTAAGGAATATTGGACAATGGGCGAAAGCCTGATCCAGCCATGCCGCGTGCAGGATGAAGGTGCTCTGCATCGTAAACTGCTTTTGTTCGGGAATAAACCCCTCTACGTGTAGAGGGCTGAATGTACCGAAAGAATAAGGGACGGCTAACTTCGTGCCAGCAGCCGCGGTAATACGAAGGTCCCAAGCGTT
>CAYWDY010000141.1:0-6425 GCA_964455985.1 uncultured Flavobacteriales bacterium | reverse complement strand
GTTTTCACAGGAAAATCGACGGTTACAAGATACGGAGAAACGAATGAAAAAACAGGTAAACGTCCGGGGACGCCTCTTGGATTTATCAACACCGGCTGTCATGGGTATACTCAATGTCACGCCCGATTCCTTCTTCGACGGCAAGCGGTATGAATCCGTAGCGGAGGCTGTCGATCAAGCGGAAAAAATGATCCGGGAGGGTGCCACCATCCTTGATCTGGGAGGTCAATCGACTCGCCCGGGATCAGAGCGGATTGATGCCGAAACGGAGTGGCAACGCATACAACCGGTACTTTCAGCCATCCTACAACGCTTTCCGGAGGCCATCATCTCTGTAGACACCTACCACGCCTCGGTAGCATCCCAAGCCGTCCAGGGCGGTGCAGCCATCGTCAACGATGTCTCTGGGGGTACGTTTGATCCGGCCATGTTCGATACGATAGCTCGTCTGCAGGTCCCTTACGTGTTGATGCATATGCAAGGTACGCCCGAAACCATGCAGGTGAGCCCCGCCTACGAAAACGTGGTGGACGATGTTCTTCAACCACTGGGAACACCGATCCTGGCAGGATTATCTCGAAAATCCATGATCAACAAAGTCCTGGAAATACATCCCGATAAAGCGCTCAATGGAACTACCGTTCTGAATACCATGGCACTGATGAACGGTGCCGATATCCTTCGTGTGCATGACGTGGCCGAAGCCGCAGAGGCTGTCAAACTGTTCACTCGGTTGAAAAGCGTGCGGGAAAAAGAAACAACCCCGTCGTAATCGACACGATTAATTTCACCATCTTGTTCATTGATGGCTTCCTTGCTGTTCCATATCGGTTTTCTGGACATCCGCATCATCGACCTGTTCGATGTGCTGATCGTAACTTTTCTGCTCTACCGCCTTTATCACCTGCTCCGAGGCGGTGTGGCCATCAACATTTTCATCGGATTACTTACTCTGTATGCCCTCTATTGGATCTGCGTTAAGGTCCTGCACATGCAGCTACTAGGGACCGTCCTGGGCCAATTCATTAGCTTGGGATTCATCGCTCTGATTGTCGTGTTCCAACAGGAAATAAGGCGATTCCTCATAGTGTTGGGCACAAACAATATCCTGACCAAAACATCCTTCACGAAAAAACTGTTGCCGTGGAACTGGCAGTCCAAAGGCGTCCGTCAACTCGATATCGGAGCCATAGTAAAAGCCTGCCGACAATTATCGAAGGAAAAAACAGGGGCTATCATTGTACTGGCTAAATCATCGGAATTAAAGTACTACGCAGGCACTGGCGACAGCCTGGGAGCCACCTTATCCCAGCGTTTATTGGAAAGTATTTTTTTCAAGAACTCCCCGTTGCACGACGGAGCTGTCATCATCGTGAACAACAAGATCAAAGCGGCTCGTTGTATTTTACCGGTTACAGAAAACGTTGAACTTCCGGCCCATTTGGGTATGCGTCACCGGGCTGCCGTAGGCATCACGGAACAAAGCGATGCACTGGCCGTGGTCGTATCGGAAGAGACAGGGGAAATAGCGCTAGCCAAGGAAGGCCAGATCGATCTTAAGTTGACCACCGAAGAGCTGGAACGGCGGTTGGCGGAAGAATTCGCCGGTTGATTACATGCCGGCTTTTTCCAGTGAGTCCTGTCGGGCTTCGAAAAGCCTGATCAACTCCTCATCACTCAACCCTGATTCCAGTTGCTGCAATGCTCCTTCAGCAGAGGGTGCCATCGGGTGCATAGGGTATTGGGACAGAAATTCATGGTAATACCCTTTTGCTACCTCCGGCTGATGTTGATACTCCTGGTACAAAAAGCCCAGCATGAATAGCGCTACCGGGCGCTTGGCGTAATCCGGAAACGAATCTAAGATCTGATGGTAAAATCCAATGGCCATCGAGTCATGACGGATCCCCTGAGCGAGATCGGCAGCACGAAACAGGAATTCGGGAGCGAGAGAATCTGCAGGAAACTGATGCACATAGTCCGTGTACGCCGCAATCACGCCCATCGCTTTTTCCATGGAGGGCACACCGGTAGAATCCTGCAGCAGCGTTTGCTCCAGTTTCTGCAACGCATCCAGCTTCTTTTCCCGCTCCGAGCGGCAAGCCATTACCGCCAGGATAGCAAGAATCACCAGACCCGATTTCATAGAGATCGTTCGTTTCATGGTCGTTACTTTTTGAGAGGGAATTTCATCTTGTATTCGACATCGACATTTCCCCGCGAAACATCCGCCAACCGTTTTTCCAGGAGGCGGCGACGAAGCGGTGAAATGCGATCGGTAAAGAGCAGGCCTTCGATGTGGTCGTACTCATGCTGAATGATACGCGCTGCGATTCCACTGTAGGTTTCCCGGTAAAGTTTCCAATCCCGGTCGTAATATTCAATGTCGATGGTATCAGGACGTGGAATGGATTCGCGGATATTGGGAATACTAAGACATCCCTCATTCATCTTCAGCACCTCTCCCCGACTTTCCGTGATGGTCGCGTTGATGAACACTTTTTTGAAACCGGTCAGCGCTTCGTCTTCGTCATCGTAGGGTGAGCCGTCCACCACGAACAACCGTATGGATTTGCCGATCTGAGGGGCTGCTAACCCCACACCGATTCCCTTGTAGTACATCGTTTCGAACATGTTGTCGATCAACTCCTGCAAACCGGGATAATCGGCTGTAATCGGCTCTGCCTTTTTTCGGAGCACCGGCTCACCGTAGGCGTAAATGGGCAATAACATGGTTACCTGTTGTTTTCGTTCAACGCCATCCACGTCTGTAGAATCAGGACGGCACTAGTCTGGTCAATGAGGGATTTATCCTGACGGTCTTTTTTTCGCAGACCGGAATCAATGAGTGCACGCATGGCCATTTTCGAGGTATATCGTTCATCGATGCGGTCGATAGGAACGGCCGGGAAGGCATTCTTCAGGGAAGTGACAAATCGCTCGACTTCCGGCGCAACGTCAGAAGGCGTATTGTCGGAATTCCGAGGCTCCCCGACCACAAAACGCTCGATACCCTCCTTTTGCTGGTACGTCCGAAGATATGGCATGATTTCATGCACCATGACGGTATCCAAGGCGGTAGCGATGATTCTGGAAGGATCGGTCACAGCTAATCCGACCCGCTTGGTTCCGTAATCAATGGCTACTATTCTGGACATGGTGGTGCAAAGATAAGCCACATGATGGTTTGAACTTTGGCCCTTGTGGCTTTTCTTTGCCGGGTAAATAGACACCATGCAGCAACTGATCGAAAACGCTTGGGAGAACCGCTCCCTACTTCAAGAACCCGAAACCCAAGAAGCCATCCGGCATGTCGTGGAAGAATTGGACAAAGGTCGGCTACGTGTGGCAGAACCCGGCGACGGCTCATGGCGCGTAAACGAGTGGATCAAGAAGGCGGTCATCCTGTACTTCCCGATCCAGGGAATGGAAACGCTGCACGCCGGACCTATGGAATTCCACGACAAGATGAAACTGAAATCCGACTATGCCGGCCTGGGCGTTCGGGTCGTTCCTCACGGTGTGGCTAGGTACGGTAGTTACTTGGCCAAAGGAGTCATCCTGATGCCCTCTTACGTCAATATCGGC
The DNA here is from genome assembly GCA_964455985.1 of uncultured Flavobacteriales bacterium. Taxonomy (GTDB): domain Bacteria; phylum Bacteroidota; class Bacteroidia; order AKYH767-A; family 2013-40CM-41-45; genus Pollutiaquabacter. Next base: position 2,837 of record CAYWDY010000141.1, on the reverse strand, counting down.
GCGTACGTGGACGAAGGTACCATGGTAGACACCTGGGCTACCGTCGGATCATGTGCGCAGATTGGAAAGCACGTTCACTTGAGCGGTGGTGTAGGTATCGGCGGCGTTTTGGAGCCGGTTCAGGCATCCCCCGTAATCATCGAGGATAATTGTTTCATCGGATCCCGTTGCATCGTGGTGGAGGGTGTACGGGTGGGCAAAGAAGCCGTGCTCGGCGCCAATGTCGTCCTGACCCAATCCACCCGTATCCTGGATGTATCAGGTGCTGAGCCGGTGGAATACAGAGGCTATGTTCCCGAACGTTCGGTGGTCATACCCGGATCTTACGAAAAGAAATTTCCTGCCGGCACCTACCAGGTACCGTGCGCGCTCATCATCGGACAACGTAAAGAAAGCACCGATAAAAAAACCTCGCTGAATCTGGCGTTGCGTGACCACCAAGTGGCCGTCTGATCATTCATGAAACGGATACTGGTCATTCAGACTGCCTTCCTCGGCGATGTGGTGTTAAGCACGGCACTCTTGGAGAAGTTGCACTCCCGTTTTCCGGATGCTGACATCGACATATTGGTCCGTCAAGGCAATGAATCGCTGTTCAGCCAACATCCCTTTCTGCACGAAGTGCTTGTTTGGAATAAGAAATCAAATAAGCTCTCCGGGCTGATTGTAATCATCCAAACGATTCGCCAACGCAAGTACGATATCGCCATCAACCTGCAACGCTTTGCCAGCTCCGGTTTCATCACGCTACTTTCGGGAGCGAAAAGGACCTATGGTTTTGACAAAAACCCCTTCTCATTTTTTTACACCGAACGCACACCACACATCATCGGCGACGGCAGGCATGAAGTTGACCGCAACCAACAGGTAATCGCTTCGCTGACCGATGAGACTTCAGCACCTCCCCGCCTCTATCCATCGCCAACAGACCTAAGTGCTATCCAGCCCTATGTCTCAAAGCCCTACCGTTGTATCGCTCCAGGCTCTGTCTGGTTCACCAAAACGTGGCCCGAATACAAATGGGCGGAATGGATCAAGCTTCTGCAAGACCGACATGCGAACGACATGATCTATCTTTTGGGAGCTCCTAACGAATCCCAACTCTGTGAACGCATACGGATCGCAGCAGGCGCAGAGCAGGTCATTAACCTTGCCGGAAAATTATCCCTTCTTCAATCGGCAGCCCTGATGGCCGGGGCTCGTATGAACTACGTGAACGATTCAGGACCGATGCATCTGGCCAGTGCCATGAATGCAGCTGTTGCGGCCATCTTTTGTTCTACCGTGCCAGCCTTCGGTTTCGGACCGTTATCAGACCGGCGATTCATCATCGAGAGTTCGGAAACATTAGACTGCCGGCCATGCGGACTGCACGGCTTTCGCCACTGCCCCAAAGGTCACTTCCGTTGTGCCGAAAGCATAGACCCACACACGCTGCCGGAATGATCCTGTTGGAAGAAGTCAATCGGGCTGCTGAAGTCGTCAGCAAGGGCGGACTGATCCTTTACCCTACGGATACCGTGTGGGGTATCGGTTGCGATGCCACGAATGATGCTGCCGTGCGCCGATTAGTGGAACTGAAAGGCAGAACGACTGACAAAGGACTCATTGCCCTGCTCGACGTTCCAGGCCGACTGGCTTCTTACGTCAAGGAGATTCCTGCAGTAGCCTGGGACCTTATTGAATACAGCGAGAAGCCCCTCACGATCGTGTATGACCAACCTATGGGTTTGGCAGCATCCTTATTAGCCAAAGATGGAAGCGTGGCACTACGGATTACTCGAGACGAATTTTGTCGTCTGCTGATTGGTCGCATCCGGAAACCTCTTGTTTCATCTTCCGCAAATACATCGGGCCAAGACTGTCCGGATCGTTTCTCACGGATAGAACCGGACATTCTGGAAGGCGTTGATTATGTTGTAAATTTGCGTCGCAACGAAATACAGCATACTCCGCCCTCCACCGTTATCCGACTGAAGACCAACGGTGAAATACGGATTCTTCGTTCCTGAATAATGATACATCAAGCGAACCATCCCGTTTTCAACCTCATAGGTGAGGCTGCACATGACATGGGCACCCAAGCCTTTGTGGTCGGGGGATACGTCAGAGACTTGCTTATCCAGCGGGAATCCAAAGATATTGACGTGGTCGTACTGGGCAGCGGCATTGATCTGGCGCATCGTGTGGCGGAAAAAATCGGCCCGGAGGTGACTGTTAATTTCTTCAAGAATTTCGGGACGGCCATGATTCATTTCGACGGCTGGGAAATTGAATTCGTAGGTGCCCGTAAAGAATCCTACCGACGGGACTCCCGGAAACCGATTGTCGAAACCGGCACACTCGAAGATGACCAGCAACGGAGGGATTTCACCATTAACGCCATGGCCATTCGCTTGGCACCCGGGGAATCGGGAGAACTGATTGACCCATTCAACGGAATACAAGACCTGAACGACCGGATCATACGTACGCCTTTGGATCCTGACATCACGTTTTCGGATGATCCATTGCGCATGATGCGGGCGGCACGCTTTGCCTCTCAACTGAATTTCAAGATCGGTGACCGTGAATTCGAAGCGATCAAGCGCAATGCACACCGGCTGGAAATCGTTTCCATGGAACGCATCACCGATGAGTTCAACAAGATCCTGCTTTCGCCAAAACCCTCCATCGGACTGGACCTGCTCTTCAAAGGCGGGTTGCTTACCCACTTCTTCCCGGAGCTGGAGAAACTATATGGTGTCGAATACGTGCAGGGCAAGGGACATAAAGACAATTTCTACCACACGTTGCAAGTACTTGATAACGTGGCGGTGCAGTCGAACGACCGTTGG